>SZOV01000038.1 GCA_030263375.1 Deltaproteobacteria bacterium PRO3 | reverse complement strand
CTACGAGACCGAATTGGAGCTGCGCAGCCGCGCCCGCATCGCGGCGCCTCCGGCTTCCGCGACCCGCGCGCTCGCCTCGCCGCTTCCCGCGGGGGCGCCCGCGGGAACTCCTCGGAGGGAGGCCTCTCCCATGCGAGGCCTTTGGCTCGCCGAAGGCCGCGTGGAGGGCTCGGGGCGCGATGTCGAGGGACCTGACCTGCAGGACTTCCCAAAGATCCAGCGGAGCCTCTTTCCCCGCAACCGGCGTTTCCTCGAGCGACACCCCGACCTTGCCGCCGGAATCACCGCGCATCGCGAGGCGCTCGAGAAGATCGACCGCGGCATCGGAAACCGCGAGACGCCGGGGGCCGTCCCCTACGTCGCCCGCCGCCTCGCCGAGGTCCTGCTGGCGGAGAAAAGCCCCGAGCTCAAGCTCCACGACCACCCCATCGCAGTACTGCTGGCCGCCTCGCTCGCCGCGCACTACGAGGAACTGGGCGACTTGATCGGGCACCGGATCTACCGGGACCTGCTCACGGTGTATCGCCTCCTGCGCGACGGAGAGGGCAACCGCTACCTGCGCGCGGAGGACATCATCCTGCAAAACCTCGAGCTCGATCCTTACAACCCCTGGTTTCTCCACCTGGGTCTGCAGACCTCCTTGGAGCTGGGCGAGCTCGCCAAATTCAAGCCTTCCCACTTCCTCGACCTGCGGGAGGCGATGGAGAAGGTCCCGGAAAAATGGCAGGCCTCGATGGTCACCCGCAGCCTCGAAAAAAAGCTGACCTACAAATCCCGGCGCAGTTATTACAAGGCGGCGCAGGAGACCAGCGGCGTCTACGCGGTGATCCTCGGCAGCCTGGAATTTTTGGGCGGCCTGCTCGCCTTCGCCCTGCCTTCGCCCGGGACCTTCCTCAAGGGCCTCTTCTACCTGCAACGCCTGGGCCGGAAGGTGCAGAACACCCCGACCTTCTTCGAGGACCTGAAGCGCCAGCTCTCCTTCGAAATCTATCTCTACTACGGAGACTACCGGAACGCCGCTCCCCTGGCGGCGGAGGGCTCGAAGCTCCCGGTGGTGCAGGACCTGCTGCAGCGCCAGTGGACGGGCGAATCCCTCGAAAAGGAGATTCGACTCGAGGAGATCCCCCGGCTCCACCCCATGAGCGTCCCGCAGACGGAGGCCCTGGAGGTGCTTCGCGCGCGCCTCGCCGCGACGCGCGCCCTGAGCCTGGAGGGCCTTTCCGGATCGGCCAAGACCTCGCTGGCCGTCCAACTCGCCCACGAGCTGGGCAAAACCTCCGAGCACCTCGTCTTTTGGTACAGCTTCAAGGAGGGAAAGATCCCCGATCTGGCGCGCTTCTTCCACCACCTGGCCCATTTCCTCGAGACGCGGGAGGCGGCGAACGAGCGAGGTCTCCTCGCTCGCGTCCAAGCGGAAGTCGAGCTCGACGCCAAGGCCGCCTTGCTGCGGTCGGCCCTCGCCCGCAATCCGACCGTCCTGTTTTTGGACAACTTCCACCTGGTGGCGGAGCGGCCCGAGGCGAGCCGGTTTTTCGACGAGCTGCTGGGCGGCACCTGGAACGAATCCCGGGCCGTCAGGATCAACCGGCGCAGCCCCGACCGGCAGCAGAGCATCGAGGACTTCGTCTTCCGCAAGGAGGCCATGACCTTCGAGGAGGCCGAAGCGCTCTTCTCCAACCTGGGATTGAAGCAAAGGCTGAGTCCGGAGCAGCTGGAGGCGGCCTACGTGGCCTGCCGGGGAAGGCCCATGGCGCTGATGCTGCTGGGCGAGCTGCTGCGGACGGCGGACGCCCCGCGGGTGGAATCGCTCCTCGGCAACTTGGCCCAAAAGGGCAACCGCGCCGCGACCCTGAAATACCTCTTCGACGAGGTCTATGGGGCCCTGTCCAAGGGCGAGGTCTCTCTGCTGCAGTTTTTGGCGGTCTTCCGCGAGCCCGTCCCCAAGGGCATCCTCAGCTTTTTCGCCCCGGGGGAGGAAGAGGCGGTCCACCGCGACCTGCTCGGTTTGAAAGAATCCTTCCTGGTGGAGGAGCCGCAGTCCGGCTTTTATTCCGTCCACGAAAAGTACCGCAGGCTGGCCTCGATGCTCCCCTTCGCGCGGGAGGAATTTCACCGGCGCGCGGCCGAGTATTACCGGGCCCACGCCAAGTTTCCCAGCGACTATCTCGAGGCGGCCCATCACTACCTTATGGCCGGGGAATACGACCGGGCCAGCAAGATGATCGCGGGTCGCGTCGAGATCCTCTGGCAAAAGGGATATGGGGACCGTCTTGAAACCGTACTCCGGGAGTTGCAAAATCATCCGCGACTCTCCCCCGAAGATAAGGCCCAGGTCTCCTTGGAGATGAGAAATCTCCTGCTGGCGCGGGGGCAATGGGGGCCCGCGCTGGACCGCCTGCAGGAAGGCTTGGCGATCCGACGCCGTCGCCGGGACACGCGCAGAATCCCTGAAATCTATGAAAAAATGGCCGAGGCCCACGCCGGACTGGGCGATGCCAAAAAGGCGGCCGCCCTGCGCGAAAGGGCCGAGGACCTGAAGAAAAAATAGCCGACTTCATCTTTAGGCTCGTCCTTGGCTGGAGCTTTGCATTATGAGACGGACATGGAAGCCTCACCCTCTCCGGACAGCTCCGCCGACGCCTTGAGCGAAAGGCTCCAGGGGCTCCTGCGCGAGCACTTCGGTTTCCCGCACTTCCGCAAGGGCCAGCTCGACATCCTGCGCTCGGTGACGGCCGGAAAGGACACCCTCGCAGTGATGCCGACGGGCGGCGGCAAGTCCCTCTGCTACCAAATCCCGGCCCTCGACCGGCCCGGCCTGGTCTTGGTCGTCTCGCCGCTCATCTCGCTGATGAAGGATCAGGTGAAGGCCTTGAAGGACCGCGGCATCCCGGCCGGCTGTCTGCACACCGGACAGGAGTATGCGGAGAAGCTGGAGGTCTTCGCCGAGCTGAAGAAGGCCGAGCGATTTCTGCTCTACCTATCGCCGGAACGGGTCCAGAAGCCGGCCTTCGGCGAGTGGTTGAAAAAGCAAAAGGTCTCCCTCTTCGCGATCGACGAGGCGCATTGCGTCTCGCAGTGGGGGCCGGATTTCCGGCAGGACTACCACAAGCTCAACCTATTGCGGGAGCTGCGCCCGGACGTGCCCATCCTGGCGCTGACGGCCACCGCAACGCCGCAGGTCCTCCGCGACGTCGCCAAGCAGCTGGGCCTGAACAAGCCCGACCGCCACGTCTACGGCTTCTACCGCCCCAATCTCTACTACCAGGTCGAGACCTGCGAGAACGACTTCGTCAAGCGCGCCCTGCTGCGCCGCGCCCTGACGCAGCACCCAGAGGGCCGCGTCCTCGTGTATTGCGGCACCCGCAAGCAATGCGAGGACTTGCACGCCGAACTATCCCCCGACTTCGCCGGCACGGATTTCTATCATGCGGGTCTGGAGAACGAACGGCGCCACGAGATCCAGCTCGACTTCGAGGCGGGCCGCGCCCGCATCCTGATCGCGACCAACGCCTTCGGCATGGGCATCGACCGCCCCGACGTGCGCCTGGTCGTGCACTACCAGATGCCGGCCAATATCGAGTCTTACTATCAGGAAATCGGCCGCGCGGGGCGGGACGGAGCCGACTCCACCTGTCTGATGCTCTACGCGAAACGCGACAAGGGCCTGCACAGCTATTTCATCACGCAGTCCGAGGCCTCCGAGCACCACCGCCACCTGCGCTGGCGCGGCCTGGAGGCCATCGTGCAGTACGCCGAGGGCGGCGAGTGTCGGCACGGCGGGATCTTGACCTATTTCCGCGACAGCTTCCGCCTGGGCGCCTGCGGGCACTGCGACGTCTGCGCCCCCGAATCCCCCCGGCGCATCCCGAGGGAGATCCAAGAAGAACCCTTCCCCACGGCCACCCCCAGCCGAAAGAAAAAATCCAAGCCCCTCTCCGAAGCTCCCTTAAGCCCCGAGGCCGAGGCGCGCCAGGAGGTCCTCAAGGCTTGGCGCAAGGCCTATGCCCAATCGAAGGACATCCCCGCCTTCATGGTCTTCAGCAACAAGACCTTAAGCGAGCTGGCGAGGAAACGTCCCCAAAGCCTGGCGGCCATGGAAGAGATCTACGGCCTGGGCCCGCAAAAGATCGAGACCTTCGGCGCCGAGCTGCTGGCGCAGATCCAAGCCCTGGCGGAATAATAAGCTCCCCGGCTTCCCCCAATTCAAATTTGTCGGATAATCGAAAATGGTTTAAAAGGCCTCATGGCCATCCTGCTTCGCATCGTCGCCTGTTTTTGGATCCTGCTCAGCTTCCGTCCTGCCCTCGAGATCGTGAAGCGTCTGTTAAACCAGGGACTCAACAGCTCGTGGAGCGCGGGAGACCTGCTCACCCTAGTCATGCTGGCGGGAGGGATCGGCCTCTTGTTCCTGCGGGAGTGGGCGCGTTGGGCCTTGCTGGTGGGCGCCGCGGCCTACCTGTTGCTAAAGACGGGGCCGGCGCTCAGTAAGTTGCAATTCACGGAGCCCACGATCAAGCATCTCATTTTCTACGGAATCTTCATCGTGCTTCTCGCGATCCCTCAGGCCCGAGCCGCGACCCGAAAATAGTCGGAAGAAAAAAAATAGCCGATCCGACACTCAAGAAACGTAATAAAACAAATCTACCTCGAGAAAACCGAATCAATCCCTTCCCTTCCCAGCACGAGCCCCTCGCTGGGGGCGATATGTCCCCAAGCGGGACCCTCGGAAAAGTCGATCCCCTTGAGGCATCCAATAATATCGACTTTTCCGCGGAGGCCGGCCCCCCGGCCTAAGGGGGGCCGGCCGTGTCCCCGCTGGGACATATCGCCCCCAGCGAGGGGCGGACGGGGCAAAAATCAAAAGCCACGCAAAGGCCAAACCTTGGCAAAAAAAAATCCCACGCACCGCCAAAAGCCAAAAGCAAATTTTACGAGAGATATTATTCGCGAAGGATGAGAGGCGTAAAAAGCCGCGCTAAAGATCCGAAGGCAAATCCTGCGCCTCTTCCGCCTTGCTAGGCTTGCTCTCCGGCTTGGAGGCCGGCGCCTTGCCCGTAAGCAGGTAGTCGAGCGCGGCCTTGCGCTGCACGTCGACTTTCTTTTTCTCCTGAAGCTCGATCGGCGTAGGCACCTCGCCCTCGACGATGAAGTCCGGCGTTACCCCCACCCCGTCGATCGACTTCCCCGAAGGCGTATAGTAACGCGCCACGGTGAGCTTCACGCCGGTGTCTTCCCCGAGGTCGATGACCGTCTGCACGCTCCCCTTGCCGAAGCTCTGCGTCCCCAACAGCTTGGCCCGTTTGTTGTCCTGAAGCGCCCCCGCGACGATCTCGGAGGCCGAGGCCGAACCCTTGTTGATCAAGACGACGAAGGGAAGGTCGGGATAAACCGCGTCGCCCTTGGCACTGCGCACCTCGATGGGTCCCTTGCGGCCGCGGGTCGAGACGATGGTCCCCGACTTGAGGAAGAGGTCGCTCATGTCGATGGCCTGCTCGAGGAGGCCGCCCGGGTTGTTGCGCAGGTCGAGGATCAGCGACTTCATCCCCTGCTGCGACAATTGCTCCAGCGCCCGCTTCAATTCTTCATAAGTGTTCTCTTGAAAGCTCGCGACGCGCACAAAGCCCACGCCCTTGTCGAGCATCTCGGACTTGACGCTCTTGATCTTGATCTCTTCGCGGACGAGCGTGACGTCGAAGGGTTTGGCGACGCCCTCGCGGTACAAGGTAAGGGTGAGCTTGCTGTTCTTTCCACCCCGCATGCGCCTCACCGCATCGGCCAGGTTCATGCCCTTGGTCAGTGTACCGTTGATCTTGACGATCTTGTCGCCGGCGCGGATCCCGGCGCGGGCCGCCGGCGTGTCCTCGATGGGCGTGACGATGGTCAGGACGCCGTTTTGCAGGGTGATCTCGATGCCGACTCCGCCGAAGCGCCCAAGGGTGTCGACTTTCAGCTCTTTGTAGACGTCGGGAGTGAGAAAGACCGTGTAGGGATCGAGCGTCCCGAGCATGCCCTTGATGGCGCCGTAGACGAGGTTCTGGCCGTCGACGGTCTCGACGTAGTCTTTCTCGACGATGTAGAGGACCTTGCTGAAGAGGTCGAGGGCCTTGTAGATCTTTTCGGGGAGGGCGCGGGCGGAGGGCAGCAGGGCGCCGAAGAGCAGTCCCAAGGCGAAGACCGGGATCCAGAAAAACTTGGAGAGCCGTTTCATGAAGCCAAACTCCGGGCGGCCCGAGGCGAAAGCTTAGCGGCCGGCCTTCTTCAGGGTGTTCACGGTCTGCTGGGCGATGTCTTCGGGCATCAGGCGGTAGTGCTTGAGCAGCGCCTCGGCGGGACCGGACTGGCCGAACTCGTCCATGATGCCGTAGCGATGGACAACGGCCTTCCCGGATTCGGCGAGGTATTCGGAAACCGCGGAGCCCAGGCCGCCCAAGACGGAATGTTCCTCGACGGTGAGGATGGCGCCGGTGCGCTCGGCCAGGCGGGTCAGCATGTCGCCATCGAGCGGCTTGACGGTGGCCATATTGACGACCGAGGCCTGAATGCCCTGCTGGGCAAGGAGCTCGGCGGCCTTCACGGCGTGGTAGACCATCAGGCCGCAGGCCACGATGGCGATGTCTTTCCCTTCGCGCAGCTCGACGGCCTTGCCGATCTGGAACTTATAGTCCTCGCCCAAAAAGACGGGGAAGGCCGCGCGCGACAAGCGGACGTAGACGGGGCCGGGATAATCGACGATCGCGTGGATCACCTGCTTGGTCTCGATGGCGTCCGCCGGGACGATGACGGTCATGCCGGGCAAGGCCCGCATGATGGCGATGTCGGCGACGGTCTGGTGGCTGGCGCCGTCCTCGCCGACGGTGAGGCCGGCGTGGGAGGCGCAGATCTTGACGGGCAGGTGCGGGTAGACGATCGAGTTGCGGACGATCTCGAAGGCGCGCCCGGTGGCGAACATCGCGAAGCTGGAGGCGAAGGGCAGCTTGCCCGCCAGCGCCAGGCCGGCGGCGGTGCCCATCATGTCTTGCTCGGAGACGCCCATGTTGAAGAAGCGCTCGGGGAAGGCCTTGGCGAAGTGGATCGTCTTGGTGGAGCCGGAGAGGTCGGCGTCAAGCACGACCACTTGGGGGTACTTTTGACCGACCTCGACCAAGGCCTTGCCGTAGGCGTCGCGGGTGGCGACTTTGTCGGAGGATGTTGCGGTGGCTTGTCCCATATGGCCTTCCGAAATTCGCCCTACTCCCCTAACTCTTTCAGGGCGATCTTCAATTCTTCGTCACTAGGTGCTACGCCGTGGTACTTCGGCAGGTTCTCGAAAATCGAGACCCCCTTGCCCAGGATCGTCTTGGCGATGATCATCTTCGGCTTGCCGGGCGTCTTCTTGGCCCAGTCGATGGCGTCGAGGATCTCGGGGATATTGTGCCCGTCGATCGACCGCACCGCCCAGCGGAAGGCCAAAAACTTGTCCTCGAGGGGCGAGACGTCCTTGATGTCCTTGTTGAAGCCGTCGATCTGGATGCCGTTGTAATCCAAAAAGCAGATGCGCCGATCGAGCTTGTAGTGGGCGGCGCTGAGCGCGGCCTCCCAGAGCATGCCCTCTTGGGCCTCGCCGTCGGAGTGCATCGAGTAGACCCAGTAATCTTTTTTATCGAGGCGCGCGGCCAACGCGATGCCGTTGCCCACCGACATCCCCTGTCCCAGCGAGCCGGTGGACATCTCGATGCCCCACTCCACCTTCAGCTTGGGATGGCCCTGCAAAGGGCTGCCAATCTGCCGCAGCCGATCGAGCTCTGTCTTGGGGAAGTAGCCGGCCTTGGCGAGCGCGACGTAGATCGCCGGACAGCAGTGGCCGTTGGCGAGGATAAAGCGGTCGCGGTCTTCCCAGCGTGGGTTTTTGGGATCGTGGCGCATCGCGTGGAAGTAGAGCACCGCGATGATGTCCATGATGCCGAGCGGGCCGCCGGTGTGGCCGCTCTTGGCCTTGTGGAGCATCTTGAGGCAATCCACGCGCAGTTGTCGGGCGATTTCTTTGAGTTCTTCGATATTCGCGGTCTGGGTCATCTGGATAAACGGCTCTTCAAAGGCTGGAAAAAACGTCAGAGGACGTTAGCATTTACCGCCCTGTAGTCAAGTTATAAGCCGTCATTCCACGCCCAAATTCGTCAATTCGACGGGTCCCAGCTCGTGGCCCAGGAAGCGGGCGGCCAGCTCGCTCAGTTTTTGGGGGGCGTCGGTGGTGAAAAAACGGCGGCTCCCGGCCTCCGAGGCGACCTTGAGCAGGCCCAGCTCGCCCAGCAAGACCTGGAGCGCCTTGGCGGTCGCCTGGGCCGAATCGACCAGGGTCACCCCCGGCAGGACCTCTTGGATCAGGGGCTTCAAGACGGGGTAATGGGTGCAGCCCAAGATCAGGGTGTCGATGCCGTCGCCCCGCCACTCGCCCAAGTAGACCTCGGCCACCTGTCGGGTCACCTCGTGACGGGCCCAGCCCTCCTCGACCAGGGGCACAAAGAGCGGACAGGCCCGGCCGCGCACCTGGGCCTGGGGCAATTTTCGCCGGATGGCTTGGGCGTAGCCGCCCGACTTGATGGTCCCCTCGGTGCCGATGACCCCGATGACCTGGGACCGGGTGGCGTCCACCGCGGCCTGGGCCCCCGGCTCCAAGACCCCCAAGAGCGGCAGGCCGTAGTGCGGGCGCAGGGTCTCGAGGGCCAGTGCGGAGGAGGTATTGCAGGCCACGACAATGGCCTTGACCCCCTGCCTCACCAGGAAATCGCAGATTTCCCGGGAATAGCGGGTGACGGTCTCGGACGATTTGATGCCGTAAGGGACGCGGGCGGTGTCGCCGACGTAGATCAGGTCCTCGGCGGGCAGGGCCCGCTCGATCTCGCGCAGGACGGTCAAGCCGCCCAAGCCGGAGTCGAAAATGCCGATCGGTGCATCCATAAGTTACAAAAAGAGATTCCGAAGGACGGGGAACATCCCGGGCCTGACGCCCGGCTTCCCCGCGCTTCGGAATCCAAAGAAAAAAAGAATGTGTCCTGCGGGCCTACTTCGCGTGCTTGGCGCGCGCAGCCTTCTTCGCGGAACCGGCCTTGGCCTTGGCCAGGCGCGCCGTCATCACCTTGCGGTGGATACCGTCGATCTCGGTCTCGAGGCGGGACAGCTTTCGCTCCATGGTGTTGATCTCGTCGCGGGTCGGGAGGTCGAAGATCCGCAGCACCGACTTCAGGTTGCTGCGCAGCGCCTTCTTGAGCTCGTACTTGGTGTTCATGAGGGCCGAGAGCGACTTGAGGAAGTATTCGTTCTGCAGCAGCTCGCCCATCGCCTGGGAATTCATGACGTCTTCGAGGATTTGGGCCTTGATCTTTTCGCCGCGTTGAAAAGCCTCTTCCATCGTCGTTCGGATACTCATAAAGCCTCCTAGGAATTTTTGGATGCACGAACGCATTGTACCGATTTGCGCTCTATTAGTGGGAGAGCCCCTTTCCTGTCAAGAAAGCCCGCGTTTTTGCCGAATTTTCTATTTTATGGGCTTTTTGACTGTGCTAGAGCCCGAATTTAGAAAAAACCTAGGACTTTCTGGCACCTTGGAACGTCTAAACCCGTACATTCGCGTCCCCTATCCATATATATAGGAGTTCTAGCCATGACCCTCCCCGGCATCCTGCTTCAAATGACCCCCCCGGTCGCCCCGGCAGAGACCCAATCCGTCCTCCACATGGTCTTTTCCAGCGATCCCCTGGTCAAGGCGGTCCTGCTCATCCTGATCTTCTTCTCGATAACGAGCTGGGCGATCATCTTCTACAAGTACGCCCAGGTGAAGCGGGCGAAGAAGAGCGCGGACAAGTTTTCCCAGGCCTTCGACCAGACCTACACCATCGAGGAGATGCTCACCAAGACGACGCCGCAAGAGGGCAACCCGCTCTACGCCATCTTCAGCTCGGGCATCGCCGACATCCTGCGCGCGAAGCAGCAGAAGGCCAAAGACCCGGCCAGCCGTCCCGCGATCAACCTCGACCACATCCGCAAGAACATCCGCCGCGCCGAAAGCGACGAGATGGCGCGGCTCGAGCAGCTGACCTCTTTTTTGGCGACCACCGCCTCCGCCTCGCCCTTCATCGGGCTGTTCGGGACGGTCTGGGGCATCCTGACGGCCTTCTGGGCAATCGGGCAGCAAAAGTCCTCCAGCCTGGCGGTCGTCGGCCCCTACATCGCCGAGGCCTTGATCGCCACGGCGGTAGGACTGGGCGCGGCCATCCCCGCGGTCATCGCCTACAACTACTTCGTCAGCAAATTGAAGGTGCTAGGGAAAGACTTAAACGACTTCGCCATCGACCTCGAGCACCGCATCGAGAAGGAATTTTTTTAGGAGGGCGCCATGGCCTTTACCGGCTCCAACAACGTCAAGGGCCCGCGCACCACGCTGGCCGAAATCAACATCGTCCCGCTGGTCGACATCATGCTGGTCCTGCTGATCATCTTCATGGTCACCGCGCCCCTGCTGCAGGAGGGCATCGACGTCGACCTGCCTCAGGCCAGCGCCTCGGCCGCGCCCTCGGGCAAGGACGACAAGATCATCACGATCAACAAGTCCGGCGAGATCTTCCTCTCCAACGACCCGGCCACGGTCTACAACAGCGAGACGCTCGGCGCGCGCCTGGCCTCGCTCTTCGAGGGCCAGACCGACAAGGTCGTCTACCTGCGCGCCGACCGCAACGTCCCCTACGGGTCGGTGGTGCAGGTGATGTCGGCCTGCAAGCAGGCGGGGATCGAACGCATCGGGATGGTCACCGAGCCCGAGATCACAAAGCCATTATAGGGGCGAAATTGGGTTCGCCCCCGGGATACTGATGTCGTTATCGTCGCGTCTTTGCCAGCCACGTAGGGGCCGTTCGCGAACGGCCCCTACGAACCCCGCAAAAACGCCGTCTTAACGGATATCGAAACCGGGTCCCACGAAATCTCTCAGGAACGAATTCCCTTGGACTTTTCGGACTCCTATAAAAAATATTTTCTCTACTCGATCAGCCTGCATGCCATCGCCCTGATCCTCTTGCTGCTGTTCGGAGATACGACGCCTCCGCCGCCGGTCAAGACCACCCAGGTCACGATGGTGCGTCTCACGCGCATGGGCGATCCGCGCGGATCCCTGTTCGCCAAACCGCCGCCGGCCGAAAAGCCGGCCGCGCCGCAACCCGCCGCGCCCCCGCAGCCGCCGCCTCCCGTGCCCGTGGCCAAACCCGCGCCGATAGAGCCGATGGCGCCGCCGCCCAAGCCGGCCAAGCCGGCGTCGCCCGCGGAACCCAAGCCGACGGTGCATCTCGGCCAAGAGAAGAAGCCCGCTCCCAAACCCTCGCCCGCGAAGCCCGCCCCGGCGACGCCGGTCGTGCCCGCCGCCAAGCCGCGCGTCCCCGCGCCGAACGAGGCCAAGATCTCCGAGGCCCTGGCCGGCATCCAAACCGAGCTGAAAGAGCGCGAAACCGCCGCCCAACCCGCCGCGCCGACGGGCGTGCCCGGCGGCACGGGTACGGGCCAAGTCCCCGCCTTCGGCAGCCCCGCCGGCGACGTCAACGCGACCGATCCCGGCTACGCCCAGTACCAGTCCGCCGTCCGCTCCAAGATCATCCGGCAATGGATCAGCACCGGCGGCGCGCCCCAGGGCGAGCAGGCGATCCGCGCCCGCATCCAGGTGCGGATCAACGCCTCCGGCCAGGTGATCTCCAAGCACGTCGTGCGCGGCAGCGGCAACGAGAGCTTCGATCTGTCCGCCCTGCGCGCCATCGAGCGCGCCTCGCCCCTCCCGCCGCCGCCGGAGGGCATCAAGGCGGAGGCCTTGTCCGAAGGATTTGTTGTCGATTTCAGCTCCCGCATGCTAGGCAGGAGATGATTTTTCATAGGAGATATCCATGAAACGCCGCCTTTCCCTCGCCCTCTTCGCGTTCCTGCTCTTGCTGCCGCTCAGCTCCCAAGCCGCCATCTACATCCTGATCGACCAGTTCTCCCCCGAGCGGAAATTCCCCATCGCGGTGGCCGACCTGATCGAAAAGAAGAGCGGCCAGGCCGACGCCACCGGCGTCGAGGTCGCGGACATTCTGCGAAAGAATCTCAAGCTCGCGGGCTATTTCGACATCGTCGACAAGGCCCATTACGCCGACCGCGGCCCGGCGCTGACTCCCGAGGAGGGCCTGGATTTTTCGAAGTGGACCGCTACGGGTGCGACCGTCTTCGTCAAGGGCGGCTACCAAAAGAAGGGCAAGAACCTCGTCCTCGAGTTGAGGCTCTACGACCCCAGCCTCAAGCAAATGCTGGTCGGCAAGGAATACAAAGTCCCCAAGGACAAGGCCTATGCGGCGATCCACCGCTTCGCCGACGAGATCCTGTTGGCCTTAACCGGCGAGCGCGGCATCTTCAACACCAAGATCGCGGCGGCGTGCGGCCCACGGGGCAAAGAGCAGATCGTGATCATGAACGTCGACGGCACCGAGCGCGAGCCCATCACCAACAACACCGCGATGAACCTCTCGCCCAATTTCTCGCCCGACGGCGGCCAACTGGTCTTCACCTCCTACGCCAAGTTCTTCCCCGAGCTCTTCATGAGCTCGGTGAAAAAGAGCAAGCCGAAGCGCCTCACCTTCAACAACATGCTCAACATCACGCCCAGCTTTTCGCCCGACGGTTCGCTGATCGCCTTCTCCTCCAGCATGGCGGGCGACCCGGATCTCTACCTGATCGACGCCAAGGGCAACCAGGTGGCGCAGCTGACCAAGAGCCAGGGCATCGACATCTCCCCCTCTTGGTCCCCGGACGGCAACCTGATCGCTTTCGCCTCCGAGCGGGCGGGCAACCTGCACCTCTTCGTCACCGACAAGAACGGCGCCGAGCCCAAGCGCCTCACCTTCACCGGCTACCAAAACGACACGCCGGAGTGGTCGCCGCGCGGCGACAAGATCGCCTTCGTCAAACGCAGCGGCAGCGGCTTCGATGTCTTCCTGATGAACGCCGACGGCTCGATGCAGCAGCAGCTGACCAGCGGCAGCGGCAACAACGAAAACCCCTCCTTCTCACCCGACGGGCGTTACCTGGTGTTTTCGAGCAGCCGCAACCGCGGATCCAACCTTTATCTCATGATGTGGGACGGCTCCAACCAGACCGCTATCACCACCGACGGGCAATGCAAGACGCCCGACTGGTCCAATTGGCTCGATACCGGGGAGAAGAAAAAGGAATAGATGAAGACCCTCGCCGTCATCGACATCGGCTCCAACACGCTGTTGGTCACGGTCGGACGCCGACAGGACGACGGCTCGACGCGCATCTTGTTCGACGAGGGCGAGGTGACGCGTCTGGGCCAGGGGCTGAGCGACGGCGGCGAGCTGCACCCCGAGGCGAAGGCCCGCGCGCTCAAGGCCTTGGCCCGCTTCAAAGAGCTGGCCCTCGCCAAGGGCGCCGAGCGCATCCTGGCCGCCGGGACGGCGGCCTTTCGCCGCGCCCGCGACGGCGCCGACTTCGCCGCGGAGATTCAAGATAAGCTGGGTTTTCCCGTCCGCGTCCTAAGCGGCGACGAGGAGGCGCATTACTCCTTCGCCAGCGCCTGGCACGACTTCGGCGGAGGCCGCGGCTCGCTGGGCATGATCGACATCGGGGGCGGCTCGACGGAATTCGTCTTCGGGCGCCAGGGGCCCCGCTTCAGCCTGCCGATGGGGACGGTCAAGCTCACCGAGCGTTTCGTGCGGGGGCATCCGATCCGCGATGCGGAATGGAGCGCGGTGCTCGGCGAGATCCGCCGCCTGCTGCAAGAAAACCTGGGCGAGGTCCGAGCGCGCCCCGAGGCCTGGGCCGCCGTCGCCGCGACGCCAGCCAGCCTGGCCGCGGTCCTGCAGCAGTTGCCGGCCTACGATCCGGAGAAGGTGCACGGCTTTCGGCTCAAGCTTCCCGCCTTGGAAGGCCTGGTCGAGTCGCTGCGCGGAAAGAGTCTGGCCGAGCGCCGCGCCATGCCCGGCATGCACCCTGACCGGGCCGAGCTGCTGCCGATCGGCGGCGCCATCCTGCTTGAGTCTATGAAATTTTTTGGAATGGAGGAGATCCTGGTCAGCGACCACGGGCTGCGTTACGGGATCCTTTTCGAAAACCTGTAGGAGCGAACCTTGCTTGGGACCTTGCGGTCCTGTTCGCCCCTACCGTCTACTTTTTCTTAAAATCCAACGGAATCCCGATCACCGTCGTCGGCCCCTTGTCTTCCTTCCCGCGCTTGAAACGGTAGCGGGCGTGGAAACGCTCGGCCATGTTTTGGAAGGCGCCCTCGATGTCCTCCACGGAGGTCTTGCCCTTGACCTTGATGTCCTGGATCAAGACCTCGACCACCTCGCCCGTCTCGTTGTTGATCTTGATCTGCATCTCGCACTTCAACTCGAATTCTGGGTCCTTCGTCTGCAGGGGATCGACGGCCGGGCGCAACAGGGCCATGACCGACTTGACCAAGGTTAAGTCGGTATCCTCCCGCTTGTCCTTCGCGGCGAAAGTGAATTTGGTGAAGGCATAGCTCGCCTGCAAGGTCTTCGGCTTGGCCGCCTCCTTGGGCTTCTCCGCCTCTTTCGGTTTGTCCGCGGGGACGCCCTCCTTGGGCGGCTCCTCCTTGGGCTTTTCGGGCGCGGGCTTTTCCTCCGGCTTCGGAGTTTCCTTGGGGGGATCGGGTTCCGCGGGCTTTTCCGGCGGCGCGGGGTTGTACTTGGCCCGCAGGGTCGCCACGATCGCGGCGACGCCCTTGTTCCACTCCTCGGAGGCGCCGGAGGCCCCCTCGAGCGCCTTGACCAGGTTGACGCGGGCCTGGTGCGGCACGGCATCGGTCAGCAGGGCGTATTGGTTCAGCCAAGCCGCGATCTTTTCCTGGGCGGCGGCCGGATTTGAGGCGTCGCCTCGGACGAACTTGCGGACCTCCATGATCGCCAGGGTCACGTCGAGGTATTCCTTGTTGCGCTTGGCATCGTAGGCCGAATACTTCTCGCCGAACAGCTTGGCGTCGGTCATTTCGGAGAGGACGGCGGCCGCGTCCTTGGCCTTCGCCTCTCCCGCCGACTCGGCGGGCTTGGCCTCGGCGGCCTTGGGTGCGTAATTCTTGGTGAGGGCCGCGAGCATCGCCTTCACGCCCTCGTCGATCCCCTTCTCCTTGGGCGCCTTTTTGAGGGCCTTGATGAGGTTGACGCGGGCCTGGTGGGCGACGAGGGTGTCGCCGAGCAGTTCGCCATCGCTCAGCCACTCTTCGATCTTCTTCGCGGCGGTTGTGGCGCTCTTTTCGTCGCCGCGCAGGTATTTTCGAATCTCCAAAATCGCGACCGTAACCTTCAGGTACTTTTTGTTACGCTCCGGCTGGTATTTCGCGTTCGCCACCGCGCCGAACAAGGGCTCGTCCGCGATGGCCTTGAGCAGGTCCTCCACGGTGGGAAAGGTCTCTCCTTTGTCGTCGAGCCGAATGAAGGAGGAGCTGTCGCCGGAAACCAGCTCCGGTTTGCTTTCATCCGCTCTCGAGAAACCCGTGAGAAAAGGATGCGGTTCCACAGGATTTTGGGTTGCCACGGGTCTGCTGAAAATGGGCGGGGTCATAAATTCCTCATTGACCGACGATGGATAAAGGGACCTTGATGAAGGCGAGCCCCGACTCGCCCATGGGCTTGAAACGAAAACGCGTGCGAAGATTGTTGGCGATGGTCTCCAGCAGCTCGCGGGTATCCTCCGCGGAGATATTGGCGCCCGTCTTGATGTCTTTGAAGGAGACAGTGACTATTTGTCCGGTGGATTCGTCGATCGAGAGCGTCATCTGGCACTTCACGTTCAGGCTGTCGTATTTCTTGAGCAGGCGGCTCATCGCCGGCTTGACCGCCGCGGTCAGGCCCGAGCTCAGGCTGGAGGTGTCGTCCTCGCGCTTCGCCTTGGTCTTGCCCTTGGGATTGACGCTCAGCTCGGTCAGGCCCTTGGGACCGGCCTTGGCCTTGGAACCGGCATCCGGTTTCGCCTCTTCCGGCTTCGCGGGGGCCCCCGCCGTTCCGTAGTTGGCCTTCAAGGCGGCGAGGAGTTCCGCGATGGCTTGGTTGTAGGCCTCCGTGCCCTTGGGGGCCGCGTTTAAGGCCGCGATCAAACCCAAGCGGGCTTGGTGGGCGACGGGGTCCTTCAAGAGCTTTTCGTCCTTCAGCCAGGCGACGATCTTCCCTTTTGCCTCGGCCGGGCTGCTCGCCTCGCCCTTGGCGACCTTCTTCACTTCGAGGATGGCGATGCTGACCGGGGCGTAAGTCTTGTTGCGCTCCTTGTCGTAGGCGTCGAAATGCTTGTCGAAGAGGACGCGGTCGCTCAAGGCCTCGGTCAGGGAGCTCGCAGCCTTGGGAGGGGGATTTTCCTTCGCCTTCGGCGCCTCTTTGGGTGTCTCCTTGGGCGCCTCCTTGGCGGGCGGGGATTTGGGCTCCGGCGGCTTCGGGGTGTATTGCTTTTGCAAGGCGGCGAGGACGTCCTTCACGCCCGCGTCGATGCCGGCGCCCTTAGGGGCGCGCTGGAGGGCCTTGATCAAATTCACGCGGGCGACGTGGGCCACTTGAGTGTCGGTGAGCAGCTCGTATTTGTTGAGCCACTCGCCGATCCTTTTCACGGCCTCGGCGGAGGACTTGCTGTCGCCGCGGATCAGCTTCTTGATCTCGAGGACGGCGACGGTCACCTCGAGGTATTTGCCGTTGCGCTCGGGATTGTATTTCGCGTAGCCGAGCTTGCCGAAGAGTTGCTCGTCCCCCAGCGCGGCGAGGAGTTCTTGGACGGTCTTGTATTCAGCGGTCCCGGAGTCGTCCATCGGGACAAAGGTATCCACGGGGTTGAGCGGGGCGCCGCCGCCCGGGCCCAAGGGCGCGGGTTTCCCCTCGTAAGGCGCGGGGACTTCGGCGGACGAATCGATTTTCGCGGCTCCTCCAAGAGGAGACGTCGGGAGAGGTGGCGTCATGGACACTCCCAATAAATGGAATTATTTTGAGGGGTTAAATGAGGCGGGACGGGACGAAGCCCAGAGATCGTGTGCCCCCACCAGCCATTTTCCCGGTACGGGGGATCTTCGGAAAAAAAGTACTAAAGTTGCTACCTTGGCGGAGAAATCAGACCTAAGGAAAGTCGAAGCGCAGGTTGTTCGCGTCGCCCACCAGCCGATTGTAGGAATCGACCACCTCGTTCATGCCGCGGGCGTTGGCCTTCTTGCCCTCGGCCAGGTCCCGCTTGAGGAACTTCGCCTGGGTGAAGAAGTTCTTCGCGCTGCTCTCGAAGCCGCTGTACCAGAAGGTCTTGCTCGTCTCCGGCGCATTGGCCTCCGCGTAGGCGAGCATCGCGTCGTACTCCTTTTGCAGTCCGTCGTAGGCCGCAAGGTAGGCGGCGGATTGGAACTCCGCGAGATTTTCCTTAGGAACGGTCCGCATCAGGCGCCGCGAGGCGATCATGAAACTTTGGGTGTAGTACGGCAGCCGCTTGCCCTGCTGCTGCTCGAGGCGCGCGAGCTCTTTGAGCTCAACGTCGGCCTTGATCGCGTCGACCTCGGCGGAGAGGCGCCGCTCGGCGTCGAGGAAGCGGTTGAAGGCCGACATCAGCTTGGGATGCATCTCTTTGGCCTTGGCGCAGCCGTCGTCCTTGTAATCCTGCTGCTGGTAATAGTCCTCGGCCTTCTGCGCGAGCGGCACCAGCTCGGCGTAGGCCGCGGCCAGCTCGGCGGCGGCCTGCTCGGCCTTGGGCAGCGAGGGACCCGTCGTCTTGCCGCTGTCGGCCGCGTCGTTACAGGTCTTCACGCCGTCTTCGTACAAGGTATAGAGCCCGTAGGAGATGTAGGTTTCTTTACAGGTAGGGCCACTCTGTTCGTTGACCCAGGAGAGATAGCGGCGGCGGCTGTCCGCGGTGCGGGAGGCGGTGCGGTTGAGGCACTTCACGTAGGCGTTGATCTCGTTGATCAAGGAGGCGTCGTCGGTCGCGGGAGCCGTCGGTGGCGGCGGAACGCCCGGAACGGTGGGCTGGGTCTCGGTCGGCGGCGAAACGGGGACCGGAGGCGGCGCGGGAGGCGTCGGCGGGGCTGGGGGCGGCGGGACGGCGTCCGGCGCTACGGGGGCCGCCTTCTTGCCGGAGAACTCCTCGCTCTTGCTGCGGAGAAAACTCCCGTCGCAGCCGGAGAAAATTAGGGAACAGGCGAGGAACGCGGGAAGCGCGCCCCGAATCGAGAGAAATCCGGTCTTCATCGGCAACCTCCTTCGAGGGAAATTCGGGCCCGAGCGTGGCGAATTTCTACCCAAAAGCGGGGCCGCTCACAACTGAATATTGCCGACGGGGGAGATCCATTTCGCACAGCGCTGCCCGAGGGATTTATTTCGCGGGCTCGTTTTCCTCGTCCGCGTTCTTCCCCAAATCCGGGCTTTGCTCCTCGACCTCCAGGCTTTGACCGGGGATGGCGTAGCCCTCCGAGGCCCAGGTCCCCAGATCAATGCGGCGGCAGCGCTCGCTGCAAAAGGGCCGATGGGGATTTCCCTCGTAGGGGACTTCTTGATGGCATTGGGGACATCGCACGCGAAGGATCATGAGAAAGGTGGCGCTGAGGCCGCGGCCGCAGGCGCGTTGGACTTTATAGAAGAGGGGTGTTCGGCGCCGGGGCCTGCTTGGCCTCGCAGCCGCTGCAGATGCCGTGGAAGATCACCTCGCCGCGGTGGATGGTGCCCTTGCCGACCAGGGACTCGGGGGTGCAGGTCTCGAGGCAGTCCATGCGCATCTCGACGTCTTGAACCCCGCCGCAGGCGGAGCAGAGAAAATGATGATGCCGGTCCATGCGGGTGTCGTAGCGCGTCTTGCCGTCGGAGACGATGGCGATACGGATCTCGCCGATCTGCACGAGGGTCTCGAGGGTCTTGTAGACCGTTGCGAGCGAGACCGCCGGGTAGCGCTTCTTGACGGCCTGATAGATCAACTCGGCTGAGGGGTGGTCGCATTGATGGTGCTGCACAGCTCGAAGGATCTCGAGCCTTTGGGGGGTGATCTTGAGACTCTTCTGCCGAAGCTTCTCTTCTAGAACGGACATTTTCATTGGGTAAACTCGTCGCTATTCGACGCCTGTTTTATTTATTTATCTTAGAGAACTCAAGCCTTTATCGTCAATTCCCAAAGAAAATTGCGACGATTTTTTCCGTACAAAATTCTTTGAATTCGCCCCTCTAACTTGACAGTTTATGACTGGTTTTGCTAGTAGATAATAATTATTATCATTTAGAAGTAAATGTCAGAAAAGAGGGTGTTATGGAAAAGAAGGCGCTCGTGGAACCTCCGGCCGTCAAGGTCTTCGGGGCCCCCTTGCAAAATCTCTATCGGGGCCTGCTTCGGACCCCCCGCGCCCCGCGGCAGCCCGAGCTGATCCGCGCCCTGTCCCAATCGCTCGAGGGCCAAGGACTGCACTACCATCCCCGCACCTTGAAGCGGCAGCTCTTGGGCAGCATCGAATATATCCCCGAGCCGCTGGAGAAATCCCTCCTGCACTGGCTCGAGGAACACCCCATCCCCGGCAAGAAATCCCTGCTGGAAAACTTCGCTCAGGAGAAGAGCGCCCTCGCCAAAAGCCAGGACGATTCGCTCTACGTGCCCCCCGCCTTTCTGCACCAGATGGCGGACGGTTACCTCTTTCGCCACAAGGGCCTGAGCCGCCGCAAGCTGGCCCTGCAGCTGGGCGCCAGCCTCAAGGCCAAGGGCCTCTCCATCGGCCTGGAAACCCTGCAGGCCGCCCTCTCCGGCAAGACCCAAAAGGTGCGCAAGGTGCTCGAGGAAGAGCTGCTCGGCTATTTCCTCGCCGAAGGGCTCGCGGATAGGGCCGCGGTCGAGACCTATCTCGAGGCCGCCGAGGGGTCGGGTAAGCAGGAGGTTCAGAAAATCGAGGTCGGCGATCTGTCGCACTATGCCGATGCCTACCTGCTGAAGCATCGCGGCCTCTCCAAGCGCCAGCTCGCCCTGCGCCTGCAGCAGCGGCTGCAGGAGAAGGGCTACGCCTACCACCTAAGCTCGCTGCAGTCGGTCCTCGAGGGCAAGACCCACAAGACCCGCAAGGTGATCGTCGATACCCTGCAGGAATTGCTGGAGGCCGACGGCCTCGACGCCGAGGACAAGGTCGCCGATTTCGTGCGCTCCGCAGGCGGCGCCTCCCTCGAGTGGAGCCAATACGTCGCGGCGGAGGCCGTTCCCGGCCAAGTCGAGCGCCTGCTGCAGGCCGCGCCCGGGCTGACCCGGCGGCAGATCGCCCTGCAGCTGCAGACCGACCTCAAAGCGCGCGAATTCCACTTCAGCCTGAGCACCCTGCAATATCTGCTCGCGGGCAAGACGCAACGGATCAAGAAAGTCGTCGCGGAGCTCCTGGAGGGCTACCTTAAGCCCGGGGGCCTGCCCGCCTTCGCGGCCCCGGCGCGCCTCTACCCTCTGCACGGCGGCCGCCAGGCCCTGCAGAAGCGAGTGGAAGAGAGCCTGTCGCGTTACCTCGCCGCCTCGGGCCCGGAGCGCGAGGCGCTGCGTCACCTCTTCATTCAGGCGCGCTGGGAACTGATCCGCCGCGTCTCGCTGAAGCGCAACCAACCGGCGCCGTCGCGCCGGCCTGCCTCAAGCCGTGGACGCGCCGGCTACGAGGAGCCGGGAAATCCTGACGCTTTTTTTGAGGGCGGGGGAGATGCGGGGGAAATCCCGGTGGCCTACGGCGTGCGCGAGTCGATCGACCGCCTGGTGTCCTAGGCTTAGGGCCCGGTGGCGATACGGAAATCGGCGTAGTCGCAGGCCGCGGGCTGGTGCGTGGCGTTGCCGTCGGTCATCACCCCGATGCCGGAAGGCTTCTTCTCGAGCGGCCTGCCGAAATACTTTTGGTAGTCTTCCTTCACCGAGACCGTTTCTTCGGTCCAACGGCCGACGGATCCCGAGCCGTTTTGTTTGGCGATGATGTAGAATTTCCCGGGGTTCTTCGCCCAGTAGGAGCCCTCGCCCAGCGAGGCGCTCCACACGTACTTGAGCGCCGAGGTCCGCCCGAAGCCCACGTAAACCGCGCAGGCGCTGTCGTTGGTCGCGGGGCTGGTTTCGCGCGAGCCGGCGGGGATCTTCTGCGCGCGCCAGCGGAATTTGAGGTAAGGATACTTCGCAATGTCCCAAGCGAAGTCCTTAAAGATCGGCACCGAGATATCTTGGGAATCGTCGGCGCGCAGGATCTTGCGGCCGTTTTCCTCCGCCACTTTGTAGACCTTCTCGGCCTTGCCGTAGTGGAAGGGGTAGGTCTTCCAATTTTTCGGGAAGGCGCCGACTTCCGAGGCCGCGAGGCCGTCCACGACGATCTCCTCCGCCGCGGCGAGGGGGGCAAAACCCAAGCAGAGCACGGCCGCTACCACGAAACCCAAAGCCCGATTTTTCGGATTCATAGTTCGACGCTCCCTACATCCCCTACCGCCCTTGAGCCGTATCGCTGCCCAGGATCACCGGCAGGCCGGATTGGCCGGCGCCGATGATCACGACCTTCGAATTTCCGCTCTCCGCGAGCTTCTGCGTCGCCTCGATGCCCTTCCACTTGAGGTAGGCCTCGGTGAGTCCGTCCGCCACCTTCTTTTGAAAATCGGCGATGCCCTCGGCTTCGACGCGCTTGCGGTCGGCCTCTTGGCGCTCGCGGTCCAGGACGAACTTCATCTGCTCGGCCTGCTGCTCGGCCTCGAGCTTTTTGGAGATGGCATCCGAGAGGATGGGCGGCAGCGTCATCGAGCGCAGCAGGATCTTCTCGACGCGGATGCCACGCGGCGCCAGCAGCGGCTCGAGGTGCGACATCATGGCGCTGGCAATGACCTCGCGCTCGGAGGTGTAGAGGGCCTTCGCGTCGTAGCTGGCGGTGGCGCCGCGGATGACCGAGCGGAATTGCGGTTCGATGACGACTTGCGTGTAGTTGGAGCCGATGGTGCGATAGACTTCGGGGGCCTTGTCGGGCACCAGCGAGTAAAGCAAGGTGACGTCGAGGTTGACCGAGAGCCCCTCCCGGGAGGGCACGATCGCCTCCTCGGTCAGCTCTTGGGTGCGGACGGTCATCCGCTCGATGGTGACCAAGGGATTGACGATATGAAAACCGCTGCTCAATACCGTCGGATCGACCTTTCCGAACAGGCTCTTGACCCCGACGTTGCCCGCCGGGATGACCACGAAGCTGTTCATCGCGATGAATACGATGGCGATGGCCGCCACGATGTATAGGCCGATGCCACAGCCTTTTTTTGCAGAAATCGCTTCCGCCATAGGAACCCCTTTACGCCAAGCCCAAGAAGATCGGTTGAAAGATTTATCCGGGCATCCTAAGTTTAAGCGTCCGACCCGTCAAACAAAATGCGAGAGAAATCATGGCCCAAGAAAGAAACATCCCGCTTTACCAACCCCGCGATTTTTACGAAGAAGAACCGTTTTTTCAAAACCTGATGCGGCGCTACCTGCCCGAGGCCGAATACGCCTGGGCCCAGGAATACCTGTCCGGCATGGGGCGCCTCTCGGCCCGGGAATTCAGTCCCCGGGTGCTCCCCAGCGATCGCCGGCGTCCGCAGCACATCCCCTACGACCCCGCCGGAAAGAGGATAGATAAAATCGAGTACGACGAGAGCTACCTGGCCATCGCCCGCCAGGCCTACGAATTCGGCATCATCGGTCTGGGACATTCGCCGGAATTCATCAAGCAAGGCCGGGTCTATACCGCCCTGCTCAAGTTCGGCGTCGGCTACCTCTTCTCCCAAGCGGGTTCGGTGCTCTATTGCCCGATCTGCATGACCGACGGGACCTTGCAGGTCTTGAAGCGGCACGGCTCCAAGGAGCTGCAGGAAAAATGGATCCCCCGCCTCACCCGCATGGATTATGAAGCGATGTACGACGGGGCGATGTACCTGACCGAAGTGCAGGGCGGCTCGGACGTCGGCGCCAACAGCTGCCGCGCCCGGCTCGAAGACGGCGAGTGGCGCCTCTACGGCGAGAAGTGGTTCTGCTCGAATATCGGCTCGCGCACCGCGCTGGTCCTGGCCCGGCCCGAAGGGGCGCCCGAGGGGACGCGCGGCTTGGGCCTCTTCCTGCTGCCGCGCGACCTGGAGAGCGGCGAGCGCAACCGCATCCGCGTCGACCGCGTCAAGAACAAGCTGGGCACCTGCGAGATGGCCACGGCCGAGATCACCCTGGAAGGCGCCCTCGCCTATCCGGTCGGCGACCTCGCCAAGGGTTTTTCCTACATGACCGACATGCTGAACCTCTCGCGCATCTACAACGCGGTGTGGTCCATCGGCCTGATGCGCCGGGCCTTTCTCGAGGCCCAGCACTACGCCCGCGGCCGCCTGGCCTTCGGCAAGCCGATCGCGGAATACCCGCTGGTCGCCCGCACCCTCCAGCTCATGGAATCGGACGCCCAACAGGCCACGGCCTTGGTCTTCGAGACGCTCAACTTCATGGACCACCTCGAGCGCGGCCAAGGCGGCCCCAAAGACGAGGCCATGCTCCGGCTGCTCACTCCGGTGATCAAGTTCTTCACCGCCGAAAAAGCCATCGAGGCCGGGCACCGCGCCATCGAGATCTTCGGCGGCAACGGCTGCGTCGAGGACTTCCCGGTCGCCAAGCTGCTGCGCGACGCGCAGATCCTGGCGATCTGGGAGGGCACGGCGAACGTCCTCTCCCTCGACCTCCTGCGGGTCCTGAAGAAATCCGACGCGGGCGAGGTCTTCTTCGAGGACGCCGCACAAAAAATCGCCGCCTTGAAGAACCCGCAGCGGCAAGAACTCTTCCGCCGCGAGTCCAAACAGCTGCGCGACAAAATCCGAGCGCTGCTCGCGGGCGAGGACGGTTGCGGCGGCGAGCTGGCCTGCCGGGACGTGGCCTGGGACTTGGCGCTCTTCGCGCAGGAGCTGTACCGGGCGGCGCTGGACTAGACTCAGACTCGTCCAAGCGCCCGGGAGGTGGGGCGGTTTCTCTTTCAAAATGATAAGGGAAGTGAGTTTTCTCATTTTGATAAACAACTTCCTAGACCGCGGCACCGATCATTACCGGCAGTGTATAGAATTCATAACCATTTCGAACAATTACAAGAATGCCTTCCGGCGGGCCCGCCAGGGCTTTACAAGGCGGGGTTGGCATATTAATTGCTCAACTTCATATTGGGACAGGGTTAGGGATCCGGGATTCGTTTCGTTTTCAATCCGTAAGGAGAATCATCATGAAAAATAATCGGCTTCATCGGCTGGTCGCCGTGCTCGGGCTTGCGGCCTGCCTGACGTCGGCGGGCGAGCTGCGCGCGCAAGACCTTTTGGAAAAGAAGGACAACACCTTGGGGACCCAAAATCCCGCCGCGAGCTTCGGCGCCGAATACCAACTCATGTTTCAATACGTCGAAAAGCTCAAAGCGGCCTTGCAAAGCAGCACCGACAAAGACTCCACCGCCGCCAATTTAACAGCCTTACCCAAATCGGTCGACGGCAAGGTCGAGGCGGAAGCCTCCATTCAAGCCTCCGCTAAGGTGCGCGAGCGCGGCCTTCAAGGACTGTCCGTCGACAGGGACATCACGGCCCAACCCTTCTTGAGTTGGTTCCTGTCCAAGGACTTCAACCTCGACGACCCCTTCGAGGCCATGATGGACTCGAAGCGCTTCGTCGGCGCGAGCCGGATTCGCGACCGGGATGGAGACGAGGTGGATGCCATGGCGGAGGCCATCGCCGTCCCGCAGTTTAAATTACTGGCGGGCCTTACCAACGCTCTGGATTCCATGATGAAGGCGAAGGACGCCGAATTGACTTCCTCCTCCCGAGTGACTGCAACCAAGGACTCCAAAGACTTCGATCCCCTCACCTATCTGCTCAGCCCGAGCGCTCCGAAAGACAAGGAATAAGAGGTTCGCCATGAAGAACATTTTCATCCAACGCTTCTATCATCTCTCCGTGGCCATGCTTCTGGCGGGCTCTTTGTTGGGCTTGAGCGCCTGTAGCGACAAGAAGGGGGCCGCGCCCGGCGGCGACGGTTCCAACATCGGCGGTCAAGCCGGCGGGGCCGGGCTGCAATGCGCGGAAGGCGAGTTCACGGACGCCTCCGGACAATCCAAACGGGGACTACAACTGCAGAAGAGCCTCTATTACGCATTGCAAGACCAGGTGAGTAACGCGACGATGCTGGCGGCTCAGGACGTCTTCGTGCGGGGCGACGAAATCTACTACGCGCGTTCCGTCCCTTCCCACATCGTCGTCACGCCGGGCGGCGGAGCCGCCATCCACCGCTCGACCCTCCAGCCCACGCTTTCGCTGAAGTTTTTCGAAAAGGACGGCCAGCTGATCCTGGCGGCGGGTAATTTCGCCGGCATCGATTATTATACCGTGTCGGCTTCGGACCTGACCCCGTTGGCCTCCAACCATTCCTTGGGCGCGGTCACCGACCTCTCCGCGCGCGACGGCACGGTCTGCGCCGTCGCCGACGGCGGCAGGGCGGTCGTCAGCACCTCGCCGGACGCCTCCGGCGCGGGGCCCTGCTCCTCCGTCCTTTATGAGGCGGGGAACCACACGGCCGCCAACGGCGCCGCGATGGAGGCGACCCACGTCGCCGCCGTCCCCGAGGGCTGTCTGGTCGTCACCCGCAACCAGCCCAAGCTGCAGATCAAGCTGATGGAGATGGTCGATTTCGTCCGCTCCTTCATCACCAGCACCCCGCAGCGCATCGACCTGCGCGGCATCGAAGAAAAGCTGATCCTCCTGGGCAAGGACGGCAGCAGCCGGGAGATCAAGCCGGTAGTCGGCAGCTACGACAAGCTGGTGATCTCGGACCTGGACATGACCTCCGACGGCGCGGTGGCCTCCTATACGGCCTTCAAGAAGGATAACTGGGACGGCTTTTCCTCGGTCGACATGACCGCCCAACCGCTGCGCAAGATCTGGATGCTGCTGAAGCTGTTCGCCGAGGTCCGCGGCGGCGGCCTCTTCATCGTCAACGGCGAGGTGAAGAAGAACGCCGAGCTGCAGGGTGCCCCCGTCACCTTCAACCTGCCCTACCCGGGCGGCACGGTGACCCTCAACGAATTCCCGCATTTCTCGCTCCCTTGGTTCCCCGAGGGCGCGGTGGACGGCAACCGTTACGGCCTGAAATCGATCTTGTCCTTCAGCATATTCGACTTCAGCGGCCTGAACGACCCCAACGTGGCCAGCCTCCCGGTGGAGCAATACACCTGGAACAACACGCCCGGGAATCCGCTCTCGCAGCCGGACAATCCCAAGGGCCTGTTCACCAATTTCGGCCTTGGGCAGAAGAAGCTCTTCACCAACGGCATCGCCTCCGGGGCCCTTCAATCCAACTATGATTATGACGCGGCCGCAAAGACGATGATGAACAGTTCCCCTCCCTACCCGGCCACCTATAAAGAGCTGCCCGCAAAGTTCAATACCCGCGCCTTCCCCCTGGGATCGTTGCGCAACGGGTATTTCGGGCTCAAGATCGGCGGCGGAACGGGGCTGTTCTACAAAAAGGCCGACCCGAGCGCCCCGATGCCGGCGACTTTCCTGCCGGGGGCTCATTTCGGCGGCTTTCCCGGTTATCCCGGGAATTATAAACTCGCCGGTCTCCCGGTGACCTACGAGAGTCCGGCGGGCGAGTCGGGAGACATGTTCGTCCTCGCTTATAACGACAAGACCGCCAAGAAGCTGCTCGTCGAGGCGCTGAAGCCGGATGGCTCTCCCGCCGCCGTCTCGGCCGCGGAGGTCGAGGTCGATCCGGCGCCATTGCTGGGCGCGCCCTTGGCCCCCGTTGCCGTCTACGAGGACGCGGTGGTGGTCGCCATGAACGTCCTGAACGGCGCCAACGTAGAATGGCGTCTCTTCGCCTGGAGCATCGACTCGGCCGCCCAGAAACTGAACTTCCTGGGCGACACTACCCCGCCGGGTGCCAACGCGCACTTCGCGGCCGGGACTGGAAACACCGCGGCTTTGTCCATCAAGCCACTCGGCAAGGACGGAAGCGGCATCTACAGCGTCCTGGTCCTCCAACGTGGCTCGGGCAACGACAAGATCGTGCGCGTCAATTTCAAGCATGACGGCGCCTTAGCCTCGCAAGTCGGGGTCCAGGAGGCCGCCGTCCCCGACGTCGTCGACCTGGTGGTCGGCGGCGGCAAGGCCTTCGCGGTCAACAAGGACGGCGACGTGATCCCGCTCGACGTGAGCGGCGGCAACATCGCCGCCGGGGCCTCGCTTGGCAAGATCGTCGACGGCGCGAATCCCAAGGTCTATCTGACCTTCTGCGGGATGAACGGCAGCTCACTCTACTGCTCCGGTCTCTTCAAGGGCTCGCTCTTCGCCCTCTACAAGTTCGACACGGAAAGCAAGGAGCAGACCACCTTCAAGTACAACCGTCCGATCCTGCTCTCCTTCACCGGCAGCAAGCTGTTGGTCAGCTACTCGCTCGACGGCGCGGGCATCGAGGCCTTCGACGTCACCAAGCCCGCCCCTGAGG
>SZOV01000037.1 GCA_030263375.1 Deltaproteobacteria bacterium PRO3 | reverse complement strand
GTTAACTCGCATCTTTGGCACATCCGCTACCCGCTGGAGGCCGACCCGCAGGACTGCGTGACCGTCGCCACCACCCGGCCCGAGACGCTCTTGGGCGACACCGCCGTCGCGGTGCACCCCGACGACGCGCGCTACAAGCATTTGGTGGGCAAGCGGGTCGAGTTGCCCTTCGTCAAACGCCTCATCCCCATCGTGGCCGACGCGATGGTCGACGCAAGCTTCGGCAGCGGGGCCGTGAAGGTCACGCCCGCCCACGACTTCAACGACTTCGAGGTCGGCAACCGCCACGGCCTCGAGCGCGTCAACGTCTTCACGCCCGACGCCCGGATGAACGACCAGGCGGGGCCCTTCGAGGGCCTCGACCGCTTCGAGGCCCGCGCCCGGATCGTCAAAGAGCTGGAAGAGCGGGGGCTCTTGCTCAAGGTCGACGAGCACAAGGCCTCGGTGGGGCACTGCTACCGCTGCAAGACGGTCGTCGAGCCCTATCTCTCGATGCAGTGGTTCGTGAAGACCGAGCCGCTCGCCAAGCCCGCCATCCAGGCGGTGCGCAGCGGCAAGACCCGCATCGTTCCGCAACATTGGGAAAACACTTATTTTCACTGGATGGAGAACATCCGCGATTGGTGCGTCAGCCGCCAGATCTGGTGGGGGCACCGCATCCCGGCCTGGTATTGCGGGCGTTGCGCCGAAAACGAGCACCCCAGCGACGGCGTCATCGTCTCGCGCAGCGATCTCAAGGTCTGTCCGCACTGCGGACACGACGACCTGCGCCAGGAGAGCGACGTCCTCGATACCTGGTTCTCTTCGGCCCTCTGGCCCTTCTCGACCCTGGGCTGGCCCGAGAAGACCCCGCGGCTCAAGGCCTATTACCCGACCTCCTGCCTGGTGACCGGCTTCGACATCATCTTCTTCTGGGTCGCCCGGATGATGATGATGGGGATCCACTTCACGGGCGAGGTGCCCTTCCGCGACGTCTACATCCACGCCCTGATCCGCGACGCGCAGGGGCAGAAGATGAGCAAGAGCAAGGGCAACGTCATCGACCCGCTGGAGGTGATGGAAAAATTCGGCACCGACGCCTTCCGCTTCACCCTGGCGGCCTTCGCGGCCCAGGGCCGCGACATCAAGCTCTCGGAAGAGCGCATCCTGGGCTACCGCAATTTCTGCAACAAGATCTGGAACGCGGCGCGCTTCGTGCAGACGATGGCCCTGCCGCACGCGGATTTGGGGGCCTTGGCCCAGATCGACTTCGATCCGGCGCGCTTCGAGGCCAAGCACGACATCGGCCGGTGGATCCTGGCGAAGCTCTCGGAGGCGGTCGAGGGCGTGCGCCGGGGAATCGCGGAGTATCGCTTCAACGACGCGGCGATGGCGACCTACCATTTCTTCTGGGGGACTTATTGCGATTGGTTTCTCGAGCTGATCAAGCCGGGGCTCAAGTCCGAGGACGCCGAGGTGCGCCGCGAGCTGGCGACGGTCGCGGCCCTGGTGCTGGACCAAAGCCTGCGCCTGCTGCACCCCTTCATGCCCTTCTTAAGCGAGGAGCTCTGGCAGAAGCTGGCGCCGCGCGGCACAGCCCTGCTGGCGACGGCTAAATTCCCCCAGGCGCTGCCGGCGCCGCGCCGGGCCGAGTTCCGCGCCGCGGAAGAGCGCATCGAGGCCCTTACCGCCATCGTCGAGAAGATCCGGCAGATCCGGAAGGAGACGGGGGTGCAGGATGCTAGCGTGTTAAACAGGGCTGTTGTCTTTACTTCGGATCCAGCCGTCGCTGATCAATTTGAGGATATTGCCTTTTCAGCCGGGAATCTAACGCGTTTAAAGCAATTTTCGCTCAACGATTCTCGAATACGGGAGGAGAAAGGTGTTGCTCGAGGCGTGACACGATATAAGGATATTGTCGTCTGGGTCGACCTGAAGAGCGTGGTGGATCTGCAAAAAGAACGCCTGCGGCAAGAGAAGGAGTTGGCCAAGCTCAACAATGGCCTGGCGGCGACGCTGAAGATGCTGGGCAACGCCGAGTTCCTCTCGAAGGCCCCGGCGGAGCTTCTCGAGGAGAACCGCGAGAAAGAGGCGATGTACCGCAAGAAGATCCAAGAGATCCACGAGGCCCTCGAGTTGTTATAGGGGGAACCGATGAAACTACCCGCCCCCGAAATCCAGCGCCTCTGCCTCAACGCCCTCCGCGAGGACGCGGCCTTCGACGACATCACCACCCGCGCCATCGTCCCCAAGAATCTCAAGGCCAAGGCCGTCCTGCTCGCCAAGCAAGACATGGTCCTCTGCGGCCTGCCCCTCGTCGCCGCGACCTTCCGCCTGCTGGATCCAAAAATCAAGATCCGCGCGAAATTCCAAGAAGGCGCCCCCTTGAAAAAAGGCGCCGTCCTGGCCGAGCTCTCCGGCCCCGCCCGCGCCCTGCTCTCGGGCGAGCGCGTCGCCCTCAATTTCCTCCAACGGCTCTGCGGCATCGCTACCCTGACCCGGCGCTTCGTCGCCGCGGTCCGCGGCACGCGGGCGAAGATCCTCGACACCCGCAAGACCACGCCGGGCCTGCGCCTGCTGGAGCGCTACGCGGTGGCCGCCGGCGGCGGGGTCAACCACCGTTTTGATTTGCGCTCGGCGGCGATGGCGAAGGATAATCACCTGGTCGTGGCGGGCTCGGTGCGCGAGGCCCTGGCCCGGTTGGCCGGGTTGAAGGGCAAGCGCCAAATCATCGTCGAGGTAAAGAACCTGCGGGAATTGGCCGAGGCGCTCGACGCCGGAGCCCGCCGCATCCTGCTCGACAACATGCCGGTCACGCGACTGGCCGAGGCGGTCCGGCGGACCGCGGGACGCGCCGTCCTCGAGGCCTCGGGCGGCGTCAGCCTGAAGAACGTCCGCTCGATCGCGGCCACGGGCGTCGATTTCGTTTCGGTAGGGGCCTTGACGCACTCCGCGCCCGCCGCGGATATTAGTTTGGAGCTCGATATGAACTCCCCCAAGTCATGAACATCCTCGCGATCTGCAGCTTGATTCCATTCGTGGTACTGGCCTTTGTGCTCGCCAGGAGAGCCTTTCGAACAGAGTCCTTTTGGGAAACTTTGGCGATCGTCCCGGTCTTGTCCTCCGGATGTATCCTCTTGTTTGTGGGATTGATAGGCCGGGTTATTCGAGACTTTCCGCATGGTGTTTTTTGGGGCAGTCTCCTGAGCGCCGGAATCGCTGCAGTGGCCTTCCTCGGCTCGAGAAGGCATCGGCAGCCACTTCGCTTTCGACTCGAGGTTAGCCTTCGCGATCTACCGTGGATATTGCTCGTAGTTCTTATCACAGGCCTAGTAGCGACGGTTTCATTGAAATATTCCATCTACGACGAGGTGCGTCTTCAAGCCCATCTTCCCGTCGTCGAATCGATTCTCCGCGGCAATTTTCCTCCGTCTTTTACGGCGTTTCCCGAAATTCCTTACCGGTATCATTACGGTTTCAATTTAATCGCAGCATATTTCTCATTGGCCTTCGGGCTTCCGGGGTATCTCGGGGTCGACCTTGCAACTTTATTCAGTTGGGTTTCGTTTGTCGGCGTGTTCTTGTTTTTTCTCAAGCAGCTCGTGGTTCCTCGCGTAGGCTGGACAATGGCTTTGGCCCTGGTGACCTTGACGGGAGGTCTGAGCTGGTTCCTCTCGAAAAACGACCCAGGCATGGGTGATTTATTCCAGATACCTCATTGGCAGCAGATGTTCGTCTTGCGTCGAGGGGTGCATCCTCACTTCATGATGTACTTCTTCCAGCATCCGATGGGCTTAGGCATTGGGTTGTTTCTCGGGGCGATCCTGCTGTTCAAGACATGGTTCGAGAGGAAAAACCCCTGGGCTTTGGCTGTTGGTGTCGCGATATTGGCGGCGCTAAGTCTGGCTCAAGTCATGCTGTTTCTGACTTTGTTGGCGGCATTGGGCCTTGTATTCGCTTATTACCTGGTTTGCGGTTCGCAAAATAGGCTGCAGGCCCTGTTTGTGGGCGTTTTGGTTGGGGGTCTGGCCTTGTTTGGAGCCTTTGCATTGGGAGGTTTTTTCCAGTTTTCGAGTAATTTAGAGAATCAACCTATCCTTTTTTCTTGGCCTCCCAGTTACTTGCGCTACGAATATTGGGGATCTCGGTTTCCTTTGAACTGGACTCAAGCCCTGACTTGGTATCTGAGCGGATTCGGGCTCATTTTATTCCTCATCCCCATCCTCTGGGTCGCCGCCATCCGAAAAAGACAGGCGACGTATTCTCTGCTAGCCGCATTTTCCGTCCTGTGCTTCTTGGTTCCCCTATTTTTTCGCTATTCCTACAGTTGGGACATCATTAAATGGTATTTTGGTTTCGAATTCTCCGGAAAATTACTGATGGCCTCGCTGGTTGTGCCCTGGGCCCTTCGTTCTTGGACGCGATACCTTTGCGTCACGGGCCTAATCGGGTTCAGCATGGTTACCCCCGTAAAATTCTTGACGGATCTTGCGCTTAAGCATCCCCGTAGTTTTACGCGCGCGGAACTGAGGATCGCCGCTTACGGCCAACCCCGTTTGGAGGGTCCCTTGAAGTCCCTCGTCGAACGCATCCTCTCCGATCCGGATCCGTGGGGAATGGTCTGGAGCAGCCCGGATACGAGTCTTAAGATTGCACTTTTTACCGGTCTCCCCACCCTGCAAATGGACCAAAACACCTATGCAATGCCGGTCAGCCGAGAAAAGATCCGGATTCGAGAGGAATGGTTGAAACGTTTGGACAAGGCTCCCGATTGGGAGACCCTCCGCTCGCTTCGGGTGAAGTGGGTGGCTTTTACCTGTGGGGAGGTTAAATCTCGCGCCGCGGAGTGGCAGGCCTTTTTGGAAGAGATGAAGGAACGTCCTGAGGTCCAAGATATATCGGTGGACGTCGGACGTCGGGGCTGTATCCGGGCTTTCCGTATGTGGGATTCCGTAGAGGAGCGCCGGAGGTCCGTCAATATACCTGATTTTTGACACTATCATTCGCTTGGTAATCACTCAGTCGCCGGGTATAATTCGAGGCCATGTCCGCTTCTAGGCCAAATATTTCGGTGGTCATCCCGGTATACAACGAGGCGAGCAACATCGACCTTCTCTATCAAAGGCTCAAGGCCGCGCTTTCCTCCCTCGGCCCCGCGGAATATCTCTTCATCAACGACGGAAGCTCGGATACCACGCTTGCCAAGGTGAAAGCTCTGCGTGAGAAGGATCCGGAGGTCAAATATCTGTCATTTTCCCGAAATTTCGGTCACCAAATCGCTGTGACGGCGGGATTGGATGCTTCCTCCGGAGAGGCGGTCGTCATCATCGATGCCGATTTGCAGGATCCTCCCGAGATCATTCCAAGCCTTTATCAAAAATTTCGCGAAGGATACGAAGTCGTCTATGCCGTGCGCAGCCGGCGTCAGGGGGAAGGCTTTTTCAAGAAGGCCACGGCGAAGGTGTTTTATCGCTTGCTTCGCTATTTGACGGGATTTTCGATCCCTGTTGATGTGGGGGATTTTCGCTTAATGAGCCGCAAGGCCGTGATCGTCTTCAATAAACTGCGGGAGCGACACCGTTATGTCCGGGGGATGGTGAGCTGGTTGGGGTTTCGGCAGATCGGAGTCGAATATGTGAGAGACCCCCGGCATTCCGGCGAGACGAAGTACAGTCTTGGCAAGATGTTCAAATTAGCCCTGGACGGGATTACCTCTTTCTCCAATGTGCCCTTGCAGATTGCCGGCCACATGGGCTTTTGGATCAGCGGGATTTCCCTCTTATATATACTTTACATCTTGGGAATGAAGATATTCACCGACAAGCCTATTATCGGATGGGCTTCTACCATGACCGCGATTTTCTTCTTTGGAGGCGTTCAGTTGATCACTCTGGGCGTAGTGGGCGAGTACATCGGTAGGATCAGCGACGAGGTGAAACAGCGCCCGATCTATATCGTCGATGAGCAGGAAGGATTGGAGCCATGACAGAGAGCCAGGCGCAACAGACTGAAAGACAGATCAGCGAGGAGGCATTCCACGACGAGTGGGCCAAGTCGATGGATTTAAACGAAATATTGGTCCGGGAGAGCTTCGAGGCCTCCACCGCCCTCGAGAACCAATATGCCCTCGAGCAGATGGGCGAGATGAAGGGAAGGCGGATTTTAGAGTTGGGCTGTGGGGCGGGGGAGGGTTCGGTTTATTTCGCTTTGCAGGGGGCGGAGGTGGTAGCTACCGACATCTCCAACGGCATGGTTGAGGTCGTCAGCAGAGTCGCCGAAAAGTACGGAGTCAAGGTCGATGCCCATCGCATGACCGCCGAAAAAATAGACTATGCCGACGGATCATTCGACTTCGTCTACGGCAACGGGGTGTTGCATCATGTGGATTTCCGAAAGGCCGTTCAAGAGGCCGCACGTGTACTCAAACCAGGTGGAAAAGCGGTTTTCATCGAGCCACTTTCCTATAATCCGATTATCAACATCTATCGGCATATCGCCCGGACCGTGCGTACCCCGGACGAACGCCCATTCCGGTTCAAGGACTTGAAAGAGATGTATCCCTATTTTAGCACTGGAACCCATCGGGAGTTCTGGTTCTTCACTCTGTGGATTTTTATTTATTTTTACCTGATCGAGCGAGCCAATCCCGCCAAAGAGCGGTATTGGAAGAAAGTGATCAAGGACGCCCCGAAGTTTAGCCGAACCTTCGCCTTTCTCAACGCGCTGGATAAACTCTTCCTAAAAGTATTCCCGCCTTTGCGGTATTTTTGTTGGAATACCGTCATCGTGTTGACCAAATAAGCGCAAAAACAGGATTATTCGTAGACCCAGGAAGCCGAGGCGGCGCAACGGACCCCCACGTTCGAATTGGCAAGGTATATATATGCCCTATGTCTCGAGGCCGGTCTCACGCGTAATGCCGAATCGTTGAAGCCCCCGCCGGCTAAATCCGCGAAGTATTTGCTTGGGCATTCCGGGCTCGAATAGCCGCTGGCAGGGAAGGAGGAATAGTCGTCGTTCCAACAGCCGGCGGTCCATTCCCAAACATTCCCGGACATGTTCCAGGCTCCTATGGGGGAGACGCCGTTGGGCATGGCGTTGACAGGATGGGTACCTCCCGTGCCGCATCCATAGCCCGCAGGGGTTCCAAGCATGTTGAAGCCAGCTTGCTGATCTACGCAGGTTGGCTCCGTGTTTCCGTGGGGGTATAGATAGGATGCCGGTCCTCTGGCGGCGAATTCCCACTCGGGCCTGATGGGCAGGCGCCCCCCGGGGATGAGATATTCGCATAGCGCGAAGGCGGAATTTCCGTTCAAGGAGTTGACGGGGTGCAGCGGCCGCGAAGCGGAATGATTCATACCCCATCCGTTTGCGTCCCATGTCTCGTAGTCTCGAGCCAGGCAAGCTCCGGCCGCGCGACAGGCCTCATAGGCCTCGATGGTGGCCTCGTATTGACCGATGAAATAACCACGGCTGAAGTTTATCGCCACTACCGGGGCTTCATTGGCTTGGTGGCCGGGGTCATCCGGATTTGTGCCCATGTTGAATGTAGACCCGGGCGGTACGTAGATATAGGAATTATAGTTTTGCCAGGGTGCCGCAACCGCGGTGGGGTGGTATTCGCAAAAACTTTGAGGGTTGCATAATGCGGAGAACGAAGGAAGGGTGGGGCATTCGATGCCGCCACACATGACAGCAGAGGTCTCCGCGCATTGAGCTTGCCAACTGGGATCGTCGCAAGCAAGCGGGACCCCCAACGGCCCCAGGGCTTCTTGCCAATCCTCCACATGCATGGGGACTCCGTCCGTATCGTATTCGGACATGCACAACCATGAGCTGTCGCCCCCACCCTCGCAAATCGGAGCTCGATCATGGACCTGCAGCGGTCTCGTGAAACCGTGACGCAGGGCGACCGCTTGGGCGCCATGAAATCCCTCGTGCCGCATGGTCCATTTGAGGGTTGCCGGAACGTCTGGCATCGTGCCTTCGTGGAGGTTGAGGCTGGTGACGGCGTATGGAGGAGTCGGTTGGGTATGCAGATAGTATGTACCCGGCTGGGCGGAAGGCAGGATGGCGTTGCTCCAGCCGTTGAAGACAGTGTAAATGCCGAATCGTGACGGGTCATCTCCCAAGGCCGAGATATCGTCACGCAGTCTGTTCGGCAAGTGGGTGTAATTATACAAAGGGGTTCCGTCCGTACCAAAGGCCGTTACTCTGAATTCCAATTCCGGAGAACCAAGTCGCGCGTTTAAGGTACGTTCCGGATAGAAAATGACGGGGTCTAGGGCAAAGGGCGAACATCCCGAAGAGTATAAGTGACGAAGCGATGCCATCCCCGCCTCGATGAAACTGTGAGTCGCGGCGATGTCGCCGCCGAACTTTTGTTCAGACAGGCACACCCGGGTAGGTCCCTCGCCTTCACCCGCCATATCAACGCAATCGTAAAATAGTACCGCCATCGGCAAGCGTACCTGGCAAGTCGGCGGAGGCTCGGCATCCGCGTCTCCCCCGGCATCGGGGATGTCTACGTCGGGAGTGCCTGCATCGCGAGGAGGACGGCCAGAATCCGATGGACCGCCTCCGTCCGAGCTCGGAGATCCTTCCCCAATCAAGGGTGGGTGGTTGCTACACCCGCTCAGAATTCCCGGTAATGCCAATAGGGAATATCTCCATGGAGATTCGTCGAATATACCTGGTCTTTGTCTGGGGGCGTCGCTGAAGGCATCTCTCAGGAGGGACTCCCGAAATTCTTGGGTGAATCGATCCCGTGAGGTCTCGACATCACGGGTGCCATAATCACGAACATCAGTTTCCCGGCCAAGAGTTTGAGATGGTTTAGGTTCGAGGGAGGTGGTTCGGAGATGCGGAGGTGACATGGAGTTATTCCAATCTTTTCCTTACCTGGAATTAAAATTCGGATATTTTTACAAAGAGTTGCTATAAAAACGTCATTATTTTTCATTAAAATTCAGGGGTTTGCTTCGGTAGGCCTCCCAGCATATCCTGCCTTCTTGGATCATGTATTTTTTGACTTCGGCGTTGGCAATCCATTTGGCCAACTTAGTCTTGGCTGTATCGGACCAGTTTCCGGATTCTTTACAGGGGAAGATCCACCAAGAAATTCCAAAACGTCGCCATTCTTCCAATGGAGGATCGTCCTTTCCGGGTGTGGTCAAGGCCTTTCTAGCATCGAGGATGCTTTGTTTGACTCCAAACATATAGGTGTTTTGATCGAACCAGGCGGTGGCTTGGCCGGAATGAAGCGTTAGGGCTTGCACCAGCTCGTAGTGTCCGATGAGCAGCTCTTTCGAAGACCCGGATTTGAGGAGCGAAATTAATTGCGTCAATCCAGGTGAAGGGGCGGTAATCATGCGACTCCACCATGCTTTGTAACCTGTTCCCGCCTGTTGAGGGGTGGCAAAAGCAAGCGTGTAGGCGAACCGAACGGTAGGAATGCAATCCAAGAGCAAGAAAATAATGAACACAGCTCCAAGTATACGGATGCGTCCCGCCAATTTACTCCAGGTAATTACGATTAGGGTTTGGGCAACGATTTGAAGGCTGATGAACCATTTAATGATATCCCAGGACAATTTGTAACGAAAGAATTGAGGAATCAACATGGATTGGAGCAGGACGACCAATAACAAGAACATGATCGGTTCTCGTTTTTTCCAAGAGTCCTTTGCCAAGTAAACCGAACATGGAAAGATAAGGATAAGTACCGATCCCATGCTCGCCAAATACCAAAGAGAAGCCTGTTTAAAATCGATCGGGAGATGTCCACCGACCGTCGCATTGGAAAGGTAGCCGGGAGGCCAGGTGAAGAGGAGCAGGCCTTTCTCATAGTTGTTGGACTGTGTAAAAAATCCCCCCAGGGAATAGGCAAGGCCTAGGGAAATTATTGTTACCAGAGATACCCGTAGCAAGGCCTGTTTCCACGAGGATTGTCTGAAAAGCACTTCCAGGACGATAGCCGCAAGAATTCCACACAGGAGAGTGGGAAAAAACGACACCTGGATGAAAGAGACAACCCCTAGCAGCCAGGAAAACGCCGTCCATGCTGCGATGTTTTTGGATCGAAACCCTTCCAGGGCGATGGAAAGAAGCCCGAAGAAGAATCCCATGCCGAGGCTGTAGGGTGTCATAAAAAAATTGTAAAGATTGCCGGGGCTGAGATGCCTACCGAATACTATTTGGCTGCCCGGCCAGAGTATGGAAACTCCTCCTTGAGTTTGCAACCAAGGTTGAAGCAAATATCCCCATCCTGCTCCAAGGACTACCCATAGCAATCCGACTAAAGAGAAGGCACGGCTTAATCCCAATAGCCTGCAGAACAGATAAATATTCCACTGCCAAAGTAGGATTCCGAAGGCCATTGTGACGTCAATGGCCTGGTAGCCGGCCAATCCCAGGCAATAACTCATCAGGGCGCCGAAGAGATCCGCTCCCCAATGGTATTTGAGGGGGATCCCAGGAAAAGCCATAAGGTCCGGGGGGAAATTGTCCCTAAGCAAGGATTCCACAAGTGGTGGATGTGCTTGGATCCACATTTGGTCATGGAAGGCAAATCGCCACGCAATGCGGGTGACAGTGATGGTAATACATAAAATCGCGAAAAAGATCGCGGTCAGCCAGGGATCCCATGCAATTTTCCATTCCGCCGAAGTGAATTTGCGACGGTAGAGCGTTAAGAAGGCGATTCCCGACAGGGCCGCTCCCGATCCTAACCAATATGAGGTCGCCAAATGACGGGTGAATTCTCCGGAAAGGGCTGTGAATCCGATTAGAAATGCGGTTCCCAAGGTAAGTGATGCCGGGAGCCGTCGCCAGGCGGAGCGGAAAGTATCCATGTTAGAAAGAAAGATCCACGCCAAGCTGAAAAACGGCAGTAAGCCCAAGCATCGATACCAGATAGGGATCATGGGAATTTCAGATTTACGCGCGGAGAGTTCAGCTGGCCAGCGAAATTCGAGAGATTTCTTTTTTGGCCCGGTACAAGGCCTCGTCCAGTTTCTGGAACATTTCTTGGAGACTTTGGAGCTCGGGTTTGTACTCGATCACCCCAATGCTGAAGTCCGCCTTCAGGGTCTCGCGGTCCGGGCCGCGGAAGGTGAGCTTGGAGAACTCCTCGCGCAGGCGGTTGGCCAGGTTGAGGGCGAATTCGCCCCGGGTCATGGGCAGCAGGAGGAGAAATTCGTCGCCGCCATAGCGGAAGACCATGTCGGTCTTGCGGGTGTTGTTGAAGACGTTGTGGACGGTCGATTGCAGCACCCGGTCGCCCACCGCGTGGCCGAAGCGGTCGTTGATCGTCTTGAAATTGTTCAAGTCGATCATCAGCAGCGAGAAGGGCGCGCCGCCCTCGCGGGCCATGTTCCAAAACTCGCCCAGGGTCTTGTCGAGGTGGCGGCGGTTGTAGGCTAGGGTCAGCGGGTCTTGTATGGCCTTTTGGAATTCTTGCTGGGCCCGCTCCTCGGCGAGGCGCTTTTCATGCTTGGCGCGGCGCTCGCGGTCGACCAGGGCGCCGAGCAATAGGCCCAGGAAGACGAAGAGGATGGGTTGGGCGAGGCGGTTGTAGTGGTAGTCGTCGTTGGGGTTCCACCAGCGGGCCAATTCGATCAAGTTGATCGCGGCGCAGACCAGGCCGACGAGCCCGCCCCCGCGCAGGCCCCACCAGAAGGCGGAGAGGAGGATCGGGACGTAGAGGAAGGTCAGGAAGACGTTGTGCAGCTTGGTGTGCTGGACCAGGTAGAGCTGGCAGGAATAGTGCAAAAGCCCGATGCCGGCGATCAGGGCGGCGATGAAGAGCTTGCGGTGCAGCTGGATCAAGAAAACCTCCGCGTTAAGGCCATTAAATTATGAGGCGTTTTGCGCGGGAGGTAAAGATGAATGTAGGGGGGAACACAAGGTTCGCCCCTATGTTCCTTCTTGCCAGCTGGCGAGATACCGCTCCTGCTCGGGGCTCAACACGTCGATCTTGACCCCCAGGGCCTTCAGCTTCAGCCGGGAGATCTCGGTGTCGATCGGCTTGGGCACGTCGTAGACCTGCTTCTCGAGGGTCTTGTGGTTCTTCGCCATGTACTCGGCGCAGAGGGCCTGGTTGGCGAAGCTCATGTCCATGACCTGGCTGGGGTGTCCCTCGGCGCTGGCCAGGTTGATCAGTCGGCCTTCGCCCAAGAGGTAGACCTTGCGGTTGCCCGGCAGGCTGTACTCATCGACGAAGTCGCGGATCTCGCGCTTGCCCTTGGCCAGCTCTTCCAGGGCCGGGATGTCGATCTCGACGTTGAAGTGGCCGCTGTTGGCCACCACCGCCCCGTCCTTCATGACCTCGAAGTGCTCCTTGCGGATCACGCCCTTGTTGCCGGTGACGGTGACGAAGAAGTCGCCCAGCGCGGCGGCCTGCTCCATGGGCATCACCTGGTAGCCGTCCATCACCGCCTCGAGGGCGCGCAGCGGGTTGACCTCGGTGACGATCACCTTGGCGCCCATGCCGCGGGCGCGCTCGGCCAGGCCGCGGCCGCAGTAGCCGTAGCCCGCGACGACGAAGGAGGAGCCGGCGAAGAGCCGGTTGGTCGCCCGCAAAATGCCGTCCAGCGTGGATTGGCCGGTTCCGTAGCGGTTGTCGAAGAAATGCTTGGTGTCGGCGTTGTTGACCGCGATGATCGGGTATTTGAGGGCCTTGTCGCGGGCCATGCTCTTCAGGCGGATGACGCCGGTGGTGGTCTCTTCCGTGCCGCCGAGGATATTGGGCAGCAGGGCGACGCCCTCGGTGTGGATGTAGCTGACCAGGTCGGCGCCGTCGTCCATCGTCATGTGGGGGCCGAACTCGAGGGCCTGGGTGATGTGCTTGTAGTAGGTCTCTTTGTCCTCGCCCTTGATCGCGAAGACGGGAATACCGTACTCGACGACCAGGGCCGCGGCCAGATCGTCTTGCGTCGAAAGCGGGTTGCTGGCGCAGAGCGTGACGTCGGCGCCGCCCTCTTTAAGCGTGACCATCAGATTGCCCGTCTCGGTCGTGACGTGGAGGCAGGCGGCGATCTTGAGGCCCTTCAGGGGCTTCTCGTTGTGAAAGCGCTGCTTGATCTGGCGCAGGACGGGCATGTCGCGCTCGGCCCATTCCATGCGGAGCTTGCCTTTGTTGCTTAAGCTTTTGTCGCGGATGTCGGAGTTCATGCGGGAGGTCCTTTGTCGGGGGCGAACACGAGGTTCGCCCTTACATTTAGAAATTTAAAACTTTCTTCAAGGCCGCGACCTTGTCCGTCTTCTCCCAGTGGAAGTCGGGATCGTTGCGGCCGAAATGCCCGTAGGCGGCGGTCTTTTGGTAGATGGGCCGCAGCAGGTTCAACTCGCGGATCAGGCCCGCGGGCTTCAGCTGAAACACCTCGCGCACCGCCTGGGTAAGTTTGTCGCCCGGGATCTCGCTGGTGCCGTAGGTGTTGACCATCACGCTGACCGGATCGGGGAAACCAATCGCGTAGGCGATCTGCACCTCGGCCCGTTTGGCCAGCTTGGCGGCGACGATGTTCTTGGCGATGTAGCGCGCCATATAGCAGGCCGAGCGGTCGACCTTGGAGGGGTCCTTGCCGCTGAAGGCGCCGCCGCCGTGGTGGCCCATGCCGCCGTAGGTGTCGACGATGATCTTGCGGCCCGTCAGACCGCAGTCGCCCTGCGGCCCGCCGATGACAAAACGCCCGGTGGGGTTGATCAGGAAGCGCGTGTTCTTGTCCAAAAGCTCCGCGGGCAGGCACTTCTTGGCGACCTGCTCGATCAGGGCCTCCTGGATCGTCTTGTGCTCGACCTCGGGGCTGTGCTGAGTGCTCAAGACCACCGTGTCGATCCGGACCACCTTGTCGCCGTCGTACTCGATGGTGACCTGGGATTTGCCGTCGGGGCGCAGCCAGGGCAGGGTACCGTTTTTGCGCAGCTCGGCCAATTTTAGCGTGAGGCGGTGCGCGAAGTCGATCGGCGCCGGCATGAACTCGGGCGTCTCGTCGGTCGCGTAGCCGAACATCAAGCCCTGGTCGCCCGCGCCCTGCTCTTTGAAGAGCCCTTCGCCCTCGGTGACGCCTTGGGAGATGTCCGGCGACTGCTTGTCGATGGCGACCAGGACGCCGCAGGTCTCGTAGTCGAAGCCCTTGCGGCTGTCGTCGTAGCCGATCTCTTTGATCGTCTTGCGGACGATCTCGGAGAAGTCGACGGTGGCGGTGGTGGTGATCTCGCCGGCGACCATCGCGAAGCCGGTCTTCACCAAGGTCTCGCAGGCGACGCGGGCCTTGGTGTCCTTGGCCAGGATGGCGTCGAGCACGGCGTCGGAGATCTGATCGGCGATCTTGTCGGGGTGGCCCTCGGTCACGGATTCGGAAGAAAACAAGTATTTGGAATTATTCATGAATTCGCCTTTTTCGACTGCGGCGGCCCGGGGGCCGAACCATTGCTTGAGGATTTGAGAGATTTTGCCCAAATCGGGGCCGAAACTAGTCAAAACGGCGGAATTGTCAAGGCGATTGGAGGGAATATTCCTTGAAATTTTCGCCCAGTAGCTGGTGCAGCTCGCGTTTGACGAAGCTGGCCATCTCGGTGGCCGTGCGCATCAGGAGGGTTTTTTCCAAAAGGGCCCGGGCGGCGGTGTAATCGACCGAGCGGATGATCTTTTTGGCCTTGGGGATGGAGAGGGCGTTCATCGAGAGCTCGTTTAAGCCGAAGCCGAGCAGGATCAGGATGAAAAGGGGCTCGCCGGCCATCTCGCCGCAGACGCTGACCTCGATCTGCTCGCGGTGGGCGGCGTCGATCGCCATGCGCAGCATGCGCAGGACGGCGGGGTGCAGGGGGCGGTAGAGGTAGGCGACGTTCTCGTTGCCCCGGTCGATCGCCAGCGTGTACTGGATGAGGTCATTGGTGCCGATGCTGAAGAAGTCCACCTCCCGCGCCAGCTCGTCGGCGACCATCACCGCCGAGGGCACCTCGATCATGATGCCAACCTTGACCCGCGGGTCGTAGTCGACCTTGTCGCGCTCCAGGTCGTGCTTCACCTCCTCGAGGATGTTCTTCGCCTTCCTAAGCTCCTCGAGGTCGGTGATCATCGGCAGGAGGATCTTGAGCTTGCCGTAGACGCTGGCCCGAAGCATGGCCCGCAGCTGGGTCTTGAAGATCTGTTTTTCCTTGAAGCAGAAGCGGATCGCGCGCAAGCCTAGCGCGGGATTGGTCTCGGTCTCGTAGTTGTGGTTGGTCGGGATCTTGTCGCCGCCGATGTCCAGGGTACGGATGGTCGTGTAGTGTGGGTAGATCGACTTGAGCACCTTCTTGTAGTTTTCGAAGTGCTCCTCCTCGGTCGGGGGCTGCTTGCGGTTGAGGAAGAGGAATTCGGTGCGATAGAGGCCGACGCCCTCGGCGCCGTGCTCTTTGATCGAATGGATCTCCTCGGTGAGCTCCATGTTGGCGGCCAAGCGCACCCGGTAGCCGTCGCGGGTCTCGGCCGGCAGGTGGATGTCTTTCAGCAGGACCTTCTGCAGGGCGTTTTCGTGCAGGCGGTTGGCCTCGAATTCCTTTTCCTGCTTGGGGCTGGGGTTGAGGATGACGATGCCGTTGCCGCCGTCGACGATCATTTTATCACCGCTGTGGGCGCGCTGGGTGACGCCGGCGCAGCCGACCACCGCCGGGATCTCGAGGGCCCGCGAGATGATCGCGGTGTGGCTGGTCTTGCCGCCGATCTCGGTGACGATGCCCTTGATCTTGAACTTGATGAGCTGCGCGGCCTCGGCGGGCGAGAGGTCGTGGGCCACGATGATCGAAGCCGGGGGGATGTTTTTGAACAGGTCCTCGGACTTGCCGGCCAAGTGGCTCAGAATGCGCTCGCCAATGTAGTCGAGGTCGCTGGTGCGCTCGCGGAAGTGGCCCTCGGCGACGTCCTGGAAGACCGTCTTCACCTTCTCGAGGTTCTTGTAGAGGGCCCACTCGGCGTTGATGTGCTCGTTCTTGATCGACTGGACGGTGTTTTGGGTGAGCATCTCGTCCTGGAGGATCATGCTGTAGGCCTCGAGGATGTGGATCTGCTCTTTCCCGTCGAACTTGCAGAGCTTGTCCTTGATGCGCTCCATCTCGACCTTGGCCTTGGCCAGGGCCTTATGGAAGCGGTCGATCTCGGGCTGGATTTCCTTGTTGTTGACCCAGTAGCGCGGCAGGTTGAGGCTGGTCTTCTCGAGGACGAAGGCCTCGCCGATGCAGATGCCCGGCGAGGCGACGATGCCCGCCAGTTCCAGGCCCTGTGCGGGCTTTTTCGGCTTTTTGCGGTCGGTTTTCATGCGCCTTTCACGGCCTATTCGGCCTCGTTGAATTTGGCGTCGATCAATTGTTCGATGGCCGCGAGGGCCTCGACGGCGTCGGAGCCCTCGCACTTCACCTTGACCGTGCTGCCGCAGGTCGCGGCCAGCGTGAGGACGCCCATGATGCTCTTGCCGTTGACCGTGTTGCGGTCCTTCTCGACCTTGACCTCGCTGGAGAAGCGGTTGGCGGTCTTGACCAGCTGGGCGGCGGCGCGGGCGTGGAGTCCTAGTTTGTTTTTGATCAACAGATCTTTTTCGGCGACCATGCGATGTTGTCTTCCCGGGTGTTTAAGGATAGGTGCGTATGTTGTCGCACCCGTAATTCTTCAAAAAGTCGGCGGCCTCGGCGGCGCTTTTGTCGAGCCCCGCCGTGGCTGCCTTCAGCACCATCGGCAGGTTGACCCCGGTCACCACCGCCACCCGGCCCTGGGCCAGCAGGTCGCGGCAGAGGTTGGTCGGCGTCGCGCCGAAGATGTCGGTCAGGATCAGCACCCCGTCCTTGTCGCGGAAGCCGGCGACGGCCGCCGCGATGCGGTCGTGGGCCTCGGCGGGCGGGCGCTGCGACTCGACCTCGACCACGGCCATCGGGACCTTCTCTTTCAAGATCTCCTCGACGGCGCGAAGCATCTCGCGGCCGATGCCGACATGGGTGACGATGACGTATCCGAGCATGACTAACCTTGAGCGACGTCGCGGTGGGACTTGTGCAGGTCCCAGCGGCGGTCTTTCAATTTCTTTTCGAGGGCCTCCACGACGCTTACCGAGCGGTGCCGACCTCCCGTGCAGCCAACGGCGACGGTGAGCTGGGCCTTGCCCTCCTTCTGGTACAAGGGGAACAAGAATTTCAACAAACGAAGCGTGTGGTTCAAGAACACCTTCGCCGCCCTTTGTTCAAGCACGAATTTTTGAACGGGGCGGGAGCGACCGTCAAGCCTCTTCAGGGCCGGGACGAAATAGGGGTTTTGGAAGCAGCGGACGTCGAAGACCAGGTCGGCCTCGGGGGGGATGCCGTTTTTGAAGCCGAAGGAGAGCAGCTGCACCGAAAACCGGGCCTTGCGCAGCGAGCCGTGCAGGTAGCGGCGCAGGGCCAGCTTGAGGCTGTGGATGTTCGACTCGCTGGTGTCGAAGACCTTGGTGGCGATCTCGCGCAGGGGCGCCAGGCGTCGCCGCTCCTCGGCGATGGCCTTGGTCAGCGAACCCCGCCTCCCCAGGGGGTGCGGCCGGCGGCTCTCGGAGTAGCGCCGCACCAGGGCCTCGGGGCGGCTTTCGAAGAACAGGATCTCCGGCTTGATCCCAGCCTCGCGCAGGGCGTTGAGCACCTCGGCGTAGGAGTCGAGGAAGCCCCGCTCGCGCGCGTCCATGCCCAGGACCACCTTGGGGAAGTGGCGGGGGGACTTCTTCAGCATGGCCAAGAGCTGGGGCAGGAGGGCCAGGGGCAGGTTGTCGATGCTGAAATAGCCCTCGTCCTCGAGGACCTTGAGGGCGGTGGTCTTGCCCGCGCCCGAGAGCCCGGTGACCAGGATCCAACGCGGTCGATGGCTTTTTTTGGATTTCACTCGAGGGAGTTCCAGAGGGTCTTGTTGAGCTTGTCGCGGGCCTGCAGGTCCTGGGAGAGCTTCTCGTCGAACTCCTGGGCGCTGAAGTGCCCGCGTTGCTTGAGCAGGTGGTTGCGCGCCGCCACCTCGATGATGGTCGTGACGTTGCGGCCCGGCCGCACGGGGATCTTGAGATAGGGCACTCGGACGTCGAGGATGGGATAGGTCTGCTCTTCCATGCCCAGGCGGTCGTATTCCGCCTTGGGGTCCCAGTCGACCAGCTCGACCACGATGTCGATGACCTTGCGGTCGCGGATCGCCGCGACGCCGAACAAATCTTCAATATTAATGATACCTAGGCCGCGAATCTCCATGTGGTACTTGATGATCTCGCTCGACATGCCGGAGAGGGTGGAGGGCGGCTTTTTCTTGATCTCGACCACGTCGTCGGCGACCAGGCGGTGGCCGCGCAGGATGAGGTCCAAGGCGGCCTCGCTCTTGCCGATACCGCTCTTGCCGATGATCATGATGCCGACGCCGAAGACGTCCATCAGGACGCCGTGGACGTTGGTCGAGGCGGTGAGCTTGTCCTCGAGGAATTTCGTGATCCGGTTGATGAAGGTGCTGGTGAGGAGGTTCGTCGAAAACAGCGGGATGGAATTCTTCTCGGCCTCCTCGACCAGGATGTCCGGCACCGGGTTGCCGCGGGTGATGACCATGGCGGAGAGGTCGATTTTGCAGATCTTCTCGACCACCGAGCGGAGTTTCTTCTCGGGGAGTCCGTTCAGGTAGCTGATCTCGGACTTGCCCAGGACTTGAAGCCGGCCCGAGTGGAGGTTGGAGGTGTCTCCGGTCAAGGCCAGGCCCGGCTTTTGGATGCGGGGGATGGTGATCTTCTTGAGCAAGCCCTGCTTGCCCGCGACCAGTTCGAGGTTGAGGTGGTATTCGCTGTCCTTGATCAGTTCCGCGACCTGGATCGAGATCATGAGGGAAAAATAACAGGATTTTCGGGATTCTCCAAGCCTTTGCTGAGCCGGGGCTTAAGCCTTGTCGTCCTCGATCTCGATGGCCCGGAAGAGGGCGGCCGCGTCGGGGACCTCCATGAGCTTTTGCCGAAATTGGGCGTCTTTCAGGAGGCGGGAGAGCTTGGCCAGGGCCTTGAGGTGCAGGCCGGCGGTGTTCTCGGGGGCGACCAGGACGAAGAAGAGGTGGGCGGGCTCGCCGTCCTGGGAGTCGAAATCGACCCCGGGGTGGGAGCGTCCGAAGGCGGCCACGATGCGCTCGAGGTTGGGCAGTTTGCCGTGCGGGATGGCGACCCCGCTGCCGATCCCGGTGGAGCCCAGCTTTTCGCGCTCGAGCAGGACCTCGTAGAGCCGGTCGGGGGAGAGGGAGGGCTCGGAGCGGACGACCGCCTCGGCCAACTCTTTGATAACCCCGTTTTTATCTTGGGATTTCAGCTCGGGGATGATCGATTCGACGCGCAGGATGTTGGTAATTTTCATAGCAAATACCTGAACCAGCGGATTTACCAACGAGCGGGCATGCCGCCGGCCCACGAAAGCCAAGCCCCTTTGGCATGCGCCTTTAAGATAGACCCCTTTAAATTACAATGAAATTTTGCAGGCTTGAAGCGAAATCGTGGCAAAATTTAAGGCAATAAAAAGCCCCGGAGCGGGATGGATTGAGGTCTTTTGGACCTAAAACCGGCACGCTCCGGGGCTTGGAATAAAATTCGCTAAGCATGGGGAGGGCGAACACGAGGTCGCCCCGACAGCACTACTCGAGCGGGAGCGTCGCCTCGAGGGCCTGGTAGGCCTTGGTCTCGCTCTTGTGGGCCTTCACCTTCTCCTTGTGCTTGCGCAGTTGGGCCTCGACCTTCGAGGTGACCTTGTCGATCGAGGTATACATGTCTTGCGATTCTTCCACGCCATGCGCGGTGAAATTTTTGGACTGGACGTTGATTTCGGCGATCTGCCGGATCTTCTCGACCATCAGGATGACGTGGATGTCGACAGGTTCGTGGAGGTATTTCAAAAATTTTTGAACCTTCTCCTCGGCGTGGGTTCGCAGGGCGTTGGAAGCGGGCATGTGACGAAAGGTCACCGTTGTTTTCATGCGGAGGCTCCTTTCAAGGTTTGAGGATGAAACGATTTCAGGACTTGGGTCATGAGGTCCAACCTAAAACACGACCGAAGGGGACGGACGGTTTTAGTAAAGTTGTCGTCGCTTCGACGAGGGCTGGATGCCCATCATCTCGCGGTATTTCGCCACCGTGCGGCGGGCGATGTCGATGTTGCCGTCCTTCAACAGCTTGACGATCTCTTGGTCGGAGAGGGGCTTTTTGGGATTTTCTTGGGCGATGAGCCCCTTGATCTTGGTCTTGATCGTCTCGCTGGCGACCGAATCGCCGTCGGAGGTCGCGATCCCGCTGTTGAAGAAGTATTTCAACTCGAAGATCCCGTGGGGCGTGTGCATGTACTTGTTGGTCGTGACGCGCGAGACCGTGGACTCGTGCATCTCGATCTCGTTGGCGACGTCGCGCAGGATCATCGGCTTGAGGTAATTGATGCCCTTCTCGAAGAATTCTTGCTGAAATTTCACGATGGTCTTGGCCGTGCGGTACAGGGTGCGTTGGCGCTGGTGGATGCTGCGGATCAGCCAGATCGCGGAGCGCAGCTTGTTTTGGACGTATTCTTTGGTGGCCGCCGCGGCGCCGTTGCCCTCCATCGCGTTTTTATAGAGGTGACTCACCTTGAGCTTGGGCAGACCGTCCTCGTTGAGCACCACGACCCACTCGTTGCCGATCTTGTTCACGTAGACGTCGGGGGTGATGTACTGGGGCTCGCTGCTGCTGTACTCGCGGCCTGGCTTGGGCTCGAGCTCGTGGATCATCTTGGCGAGCTCTTGGACCCGCTCCAGCGATATTTTGAGGTCTTTCGCGATGCGCAGGTAATCTTTGCGCTCGAGCTGGGGCAGGTGGTTGTCGATCATCTTGGCCAGGATCTCGCGCTCGGGGCCCAGGTGCTTGAGCTGGATCATCAGGCATTCTTTGAGGTCGCGGGCGCCGACGCCCGGCGGGTCGAACTCTTGGATCTTCTTCAGCACCCCCTCGACCTCTTCGACGCTCGCCTCGCACTTGGCGGCGACGTCCTCGAGGGGGTCCTGCAGGTAGCCGTCGTCGTTGATGCAGCCCAGGATGAAGGTGCCGATCCTGTTTTCGCGCTCGCCGAAGTTGGAGAGCTGCAGCTGCCACATCAGGTGGTCGAAGAGGCTGGTCTTGCTGGCCAGGGTGTTTTCGTAGGAGGGCAGCTCTTCGATGTGGCTTTGGACGTTCTCGGGGGCGTTGTAGGTATTGAGGTAGTTGTCCCAGTCGAAATCGGGGGCCTCTTCCTTGAAGTCGCCCTCCTTGCCGCCGACCTCCTGGCTTTCCATCGGCTTGTCCTCGGCCTGTCCCTCCAGGCCCTCGCGCTCGGCGACGATCTCGGGCGGGTCTTGGTGGGTGGCTTCTTCCGTGTCCTGGCCTTCCTCCAAGAGGGGGTTCTCGAGCATCTCGTTTTGCACCATCTCGACCAGCTCCATCTGCGAGAGCTGGAGCAGCTTGATGGCCTGCTGAAGTTGCGGGGTAATGACGAGCGATTGCGTCAGCTTGAGGTTCTGTCGGATTTCCAAAGCCATGAATCGTTCGCTCCCTTTTTTCTATGAAAATCATAGAAGGCTGGCGAAAGGATTGTCAAGGCGATGCAAGCTTTGGGCCGTTTTTTAGGAGGAAGATTTTACCTCGCCGGCGGCGAGAATTTGGTTGCTTTTTTCGGAAGAGGGGCTCTCGTCGGCCTTGCGCAGGTTCCATTGCTGCCGCTGCGCGTTGCGCAGGCTGGCCTTGATGAAGTGGCTGAACAGCGGATGGGGGTGCATGGGCCGGGATTTGAACTCGGGATGGAACTGGCAGGCGATGAAATAGGGGTGGCTGGGCAGCTCGACGATCTCGACCAGGACGCCGTCGGGGGAGAGCCCCGAGAAGACCATGCCCCGGTCCTGGAGCCGGTCGCGGTAGATATTGTTGAATTCGTAGCGGTGCCGGTGGCGCTCGGAGATGTTGCGGTCCTGGTAGATGCGCTGCGCCAAGGTGTCCTTCTCGATGGAGCAGGCGTAGGCCCCCAGGCGCATCGTCGCCCCCTTGTTGATAAGCTTTTTTTGCTCTTCCATCAGGTCGATGACCGGCTCGGGGCCGTTTTCGTCGAATTCGCGGCTGTTGGCGTTGGGGATGCCGCAGACGTTGCGGGCGAATTCGATGCAGGCCAGCTGCATCCCTAGGCAGATGCCGAAGAAGGGGATCTGCTTTTCGCGGGCGTACTGGATGGCCTTGATCTTCCCCTCGACTCCGCGGTCGCCGAAGCCCCCCGGGACGAGGATGCCATCGATGCCCTCGAATTCCTTGGCGAGGTCCTTCTGGACCAAATCCTCGCTGTCGAAGAATTTAAGGTTTACTTTAGTTTCGTTGGCAAAACCGCCGTGTTTCAGGGCCTCGTTGAGGCTTTTGTAGCTGTCGGTCAGGTTGACGTACTTGCCGACCACCGCGATGGTAACCTCGTGCTGGGGGTGGTGGATCTTTTCGACCAATTCTTTCCACTCGAGCAGGTCGGGGGTGCGGGTCCAGATGTTGAGCAGCTCGACGATCTTTTCGTCGACGCCCTCCTCGTGGAAGAGCAGGGGGACCTCGTAGATCGAGCTTACGTCCTTGGCGGTGAAGACGCAGTCGGGGGCCAGGTTGCAGAACATGGCGATCTTCGACTTGATGTCTTTGCTCAAGTCTTGCTCGGTGCGGCAGAGCAGGATGTCGGGCTGGATGCCGATCTCGCGGAGCTTTTGCACGCTGTGTTGCGAGGGCTTGGTCTTCAGCTCGCCCGCGGCCGCGATGTACGGAACTAAAGTCAGGTGGATGTACAGGGTGTTCTCTTTGCCGACGTCGTAACGAAATTGGCGGATGGCCTCGAGGAAGGGGAGGCTTTCGATGTCGCCGACCGTGCCGCCGATCTCGACCATGACCAGGTCGACGCCCTCGGCGACGCGCAAGATGGCGGCCTTGATCTCGTCGGTGATGTGGGGGATGACCTGGACGGTCTTGCCCAGGTACTCGCCCTTCCGCTCTTTTTGAATGACGGAATAGTAAATCTTGCCGGTGGTGACGTTGTTGAGCTTGGTCAGCTTGGCGTGGGTGTAGCGCTCGTAGTGGCCCAGGTCGAGGTCGGTCTCGGCGCCGTCGTCGGTGACGTAGACCTCGCCGTGCTGGAAGGGGTTCATGGTGCCGGGATCGACGTTGATGTAGGGATCGAGCTTGAGGACGGTGATCTTGAGGCCGCGATTTTCGAGCAGCGCCCCGATACTGGCGGTAGCGAGACCCTTGCCCAGGGAGCTGACAACGCCGCCGGTCGTGAAGATAAACTTGGTTTTCATCAAGGGCCTCCGGGCAAGGGGTTTATTTCCTATAACAAAAGCGCTTCGAGCCCGTCAAAAGCAAAACCGCCGCTGGGGCAAAAAACTTGTGGATAAATCAGGGGTAAGGGCATGGGGCAGGCAACTATTGGCCTAATTCACCGATAGGTTACCGAATCCACATTTTTCTCCGGGGGCACATGCAAAGGATTTGCATGACGCCCCCTGGTTCCCGCAGAAATTTCTTCACAAGCAGCGGCGGAAGCCCCTTCGATTTTCCCGAGGTCCCGCGTTCTTTGGCGCGCCTGCGCCCCGCACTGGAGGTGCCCGTGGCCTCGCGCAACGCCGGCTTGTTCCGTCAGGACGAGGCCCTGCGCCGCCTGCTGACCTTGGGCTATCCGCGTCTGGGTCCGACGGCGGAGGGGCCGAGGACGCCCGCCGACATGGAGGCCGCCGTCCGCGCCCTTTGGGACTCCGGGCGGCAGGGCAACCGCCTCGGCTACCTCGACGCGATGCGCGGCTGCTATGTCTTGCTGCACCGGCAGATGGGCGACGCCGGGGCGCGCGCCGAGATCCCGCGACTCGCGCGCCTCTTCTCCGACATCGCCGAAGAGTATGCACGCCACATCGCGGAGCGTCCCGAATACTCGCCGCTGCAGCGCCTCACTTATTTGTTTGCCGCCGCCCGCGTGGCGCGGCTTTTCCTGGGGCGGCTGGGCGACGCCGAGGCGGGCTCGACGCCCGAATTCGCGGGCGAGATCGCCGCGCTGCGGGGACTGTTGCAGCGCTTTCACGTCACCTTGGAGGGCTACGTGGGCGAGGCGCAGCGCGCCGAGCCGGGGAACCTTGCGCTGCAGGGCATTCGCCTGCAGATTGAGATGCGCCAATTTGTCCTGCAAGGCGAACGCGATCGGGCGCGGCTGCGCGCCCGCGAGCTGGCCGCCTTCTACCGCGAGCATCCCCCGCTGGAGGAGAACGAGGCCAATCCGGAGAGCCTGCGCTTCTACCACGCGGCCGGCCGCGAGCTGGGGGCCGATCCCGATTTCCTCAACCTGATCGGTCAGCTCGACGGTCCTTCTCAGGCCGAGCAGGAGGGCGGTATCCTCAACGGCGTTGCCCTGCAATGGCTGGCGACCGCGGCGGGGACCCTCGACCAGGTCAATGAGGATTCCGAGGCGACGATCCGTTCGCGCTATCAGGCGCTCTCGGCGGTGACGACGGTGCTGGCCCTTGCGTATCCAGCGGCGACCCTGCGCTCGCTTCTGGCGATGCTGCGGGACGGTCCCTCCGCCGAGGACCACCGCGCGGCCTTGCTTAGGATCGCGGCGGCTTCCCCGGAGGTCGCGACCTACCTGCGCGAGGTGGCGGGCGAGGAATCGTTGGAGGACTTGTGGCGGCGCGCCGGCGACGCGGCCGCCCACGTGGAATCCTTACGCGTGGGCCCGGGGCGCAGGGCCTTGGAAGCCGTCCTGTCGGGCAGCGAGGCGCAGCACCCGGTAGCCCGTTTGGCCGAGGAGCTGGCCCGGCATCCGGGCCTCTTGGTCGCCTTGGGCCTGGAGGCCGACGGCGGCCCCGGGCCTTCGCGCATGAACAACGCGCTGGAGCTCTTGCGTCGCGGCGAGGAAGGGCTGCGCCAGGTGCGCGCCTTTGCCGAGGCCCATCCCGACGTCTCCTACAGCCGCTTATTGCGCCTGCTCGAGCCGGCGGAAGGGGCGAATGTCCCGGCCAACGCCTTCGCCGAGCGTTTGTTGGAGGTTTTGCAGGAGGACCTGGGTTCCCACGAAGACCACGAGGAGGCGATGGCGCAGGCCCTGTTCCAAAGCGTCGCCCAGAGCGGTGAGATCGCGCCGGAACGCACGCTGAGCCCCGCGGTCGCCAACCAGGCGCGCTCGCTGGCGCAGCGCATGGAGGGGATGGGATATCGCGGCTACCGCGTGTTGCGCCACCTGGTCGCGCCGCAGCGCTTGGCCACCTTGGGGCTGGGCATCCTCGCGACCGAGCTGACGCCGGCCCTCCTGATCGCCCGCGCGGGCGCCTCGGGCCGCCTCGCCGCGCCGCTGATAGGCGACTTGGTGCGGGCGGGGACGCTGAGCCGCCGCGGGACCTTTTTGACCGGCCTCGGCAGCGGCGTCGGCATGGCCGCGCTGGGCACGGGCTTGCACAGCCTGCATCGGCACGGCCTGGGGCTGCGGACGCATTTCTGGCGGGACTTCGGCACGAGCGGCGTCATCAACGGCTTGACCTTCGGATCGACGCTGCTGTTCGCGCGCGGCTGGAACCGCCTCTTGAGCCCGAACGCCGCGAACGGCGTGGCGATCGGCGAGATGGGCTTCGCCCGCGGCCTGGCCCTGCACGGCGGCAACGCGGTCTTCGGGACCTTTATGGGTATGGGTCTTGGCATTGTTGCGAGGCGCCTGCAGAACGGAAGATGGGAGACCTCTTGGGACGAGGTCGCGGAGAATTTCGCTACCATGCTGCTCTGGGAAACCGGCGCGGCGGGCCTGCGCGGTCTGCGCCGCTCGGCGGGGCTGAATGCGGAGCTGTACCTGCCTGAGGCCGGCCGTTTTGCGCGGATCTGGAATCGTCTTCCGCTGCTGCGCAACCCTTCTGTCTTGGGCGAGCATCGCGCCCTGCGGACGGGTGTGGTGGCTGACCGCATGATCCAGGCCAATCCCTCCCTGGCGGGGGACCGTCCCTTCCTCTTGCGGCAGATCGGCCTGCACGAGGCCCACGCGCCCGGCAGCCTGGAATCCTTCAACGACGCCATGTTCGAGCATTACGAGCCCAGGATCTCCGGAGCGGGCCGGCAGCGTCGCCTGCTGATGGTGAGGCGTGCGTCCCCGGTCTCCGCGGAAGCGCCGGACGCCGGCGGGAATTCCCCGGACGTCCGCCAGCGGAGGAACGCGATTTTAGATCCCCAGGCGGCGGATCCCTCGGCGCCGGCCGCCGAGGCACAGGATTCCGCCTTGCCGCCGCGACCGGCCGCGGCGGGCGATGTCGACGAGGCCGCCCAGACGCCGCCGCGCGGCGTGCCCGCGATGCCCGCCGAGCCCTTGACGCCTCTGCCTCCGGCGGAGGGCGTCTTGGAGCCGGGCCTTCCTTTGATGGTCATCGAGGGCAACGAGGTCCTCACGCGGCGGGGCGAGCATTTCCTGGCGGCCCCGGGCTTGGGCGAGGTCGCGGCCTTCACCCACGAAGGCGTCAGCAAGCAGATCCCGCCGCGCAACGAGGACGCCTACGGCCTGCTTCGCCTCGGGGACGGGTCGTTGGTGGCCCTGGCCTTCGACGGCGCGGGCGGCAGCGGGGCGGGGGATCTGGCGAGTTCCCTCGGCATCCAAACGGTCATGGCGCGCATGCTGCCTGCGCCGGTCACCTTGGGCGAGGCCTTCCTCGCGGCCCACCAGACGATCCAACAACACGGGCACGGCGGCTACACGGTCGCCACCGGCATCCGCGTGCATCCCAGCGGGCACGTCGAGGTGGCGACGGTCGGCGATACCCAGTTGCTCGTGGCCCGCCCGCGCGGCGACGGCGGCTACGAAGTGATCCGTCCCTATTTTCCGCACAACCTCCCGGGCGTGATCCGGGCCAGCGGTCACGAGATCGCGAATACCCTGGAGATGAACGCGCATCCCGGCGCATCCCGGGTCTTCGGCGCCCTGGGCAGCCACAACATGACGGTGACGACGGCCTTGGCGCGGACCCCCTCCGGAAATTTCCACCCGCAAGGCATCTACAACGCCCCCTTGACGTTGCCCGAACGTCCGGACGGGGGCGGGGCGCACCGCCCCTTCCAGGCTAGGCCGGGCGATGTCTTTCTCATGATGAGCGACGGCGTCCACGAGCTCTTCACTCGCGAGCAGATGGGCGAGGTGATGCGAGGCCTGCGCGGGGCGGGAGAGATCCGCGACGCCCTGCAGCGGGAGATCGAGGCGAGGCTCGAGGTCTTCCGCATCAGCCGCGGGATCACGTCCGCCGACGGGGCTCGCCTGCAGATTTCCTTTGGGCGCTTCCAAGGCCATTTCGTCGACGCCGAAGGCGACGTTTATCCCGCCGCGACCGGCGGGGCGCGCATCGGCCACGTCTCTCCGGACAACGTCGTGTTGGTAGCCATGCGCTACGACCCCGCGGTGCGGGCCCCGGAGCCCGCGAGTCCGCCCACGGGACCGGACGGTTCGGGATCGCCCCGCACGGCGTCTGAAGCGACGCCCGAAACTGCGGCTGCGGAAGCCCCAGTCCCTCCCACGGAAGTGGCGGCCGATTCCCAGCCGCGCGCCGCGGCGGTGCCGGAGGCGGTTCCCTTGGCTTCTCCGGAAGAGATCGAAAATACCCCGCCGCCGGTTCCTCCCGGAGCCGCGATGGAAACCGCCGCGCTCGCCGTCCCGGATACCTGGGCTGCGGCGCTTGGAGACGCACTCTTGCCCGACATCATGGCTCGGGTGCAGGCCGGCGTCCGCGACCAGATGGTTCAGGCGGCGCAGGGCCGCGCCCACCGCGACTCTCCCTTTGTCGCGCAGTTCAATACGGTGCACGCGGAGATCGCGCTCGTCGACGAGGCTTCGATCGACGCCTTCCAGCGGGAGATGGGATCTTGGGGACTGTCGGCGGAGGACGGCGCCCGCGTGTGGAGCGTCCTCCAGGCCTTGCGCGGCTTGCACGGCCAGGCCATCGTCCCGCGGGAAACCATCCCCGCGACGCCCGCCGCGCTCGCCGCCGCGACGGGAGAGGGGGTCGTCGAGGTCCTGCCCGGCGTGCCGGGCGCCTTCGTCGCCTCGATGCGGGTGGGTCTGCGGCACCTGCTGAACAACCTTCGCGAGGGTGCGATGACCTCCCTGATGGGAGGCGGCTTGCGCTGGGTCACCGACCCTGCCGGCATCTATGTTGGAGATTTGACTTTGGGCCCCAACGGCGAAATCCTCGCCGCGAATCTCGGGCTCCCCGACTTCCTCTCGCCCCGCGGGACCCGTTATCGCTCGGGAGTGGCCTTGGGCGGGGAACGGGTCGAGGTCGTCGTGGCCCGCGACGGCACCCTGTTGCACGCCGAGCCCCACGAGGGCCTGAACGAGCGCCAGCAGGCCGCCCTGATCGCCTACCGACTCTCGCCGGAAAATCGGGAAGGACTGGCGCGCCTCCAGGCTGAGCAACCTTATGCCCTCGAAATGATCCAAGATCGAGGGGTGGGACGCCTGATCCATCCCATCGGCCGCCTGCTGGATGCGCACCTGTGCGGGATTTCCGACGGTCGAAGCGATGAATCGATTGTGACCGTCTATTTCGGGCGTGGTCCCGAGGGTTATGAATTGAGCGAGACCCCCTTCGAGGGCGGCGTCGCCGTCGAGCTCTCGTGGCGGAGCGATTCCCCCATGCGCGGGCAATTCGACTATCGCCTTGTCTCCGGCGAGATCCCCGCTGAGCTGCACGAGGTCTTGGAACACCTACGGGCGCGCACGGCGGGCGTTCGCGAGGAAACCGCCGGAGCCGAAGCTCCGAGCCCCGTCGTCCCTCCGGCCTATCCGGAAAACCGCCCGACGCTCTTCACCTTTGCGATGAACGCGCTTCGGGAGATCGACCTCGGTAATCCCCGGTCATTCGGCGCCTTGCTGCGCGATTCCGGCCGCTCGGACTTGATCAGCCGGGTCGGCGGCCTGCGGGAGGCGACCCTGAGGATCCACCCGGGCGGCGCGCCCTGGAGCTACGAATTGACCTCGCCCGCCACGGCCTTGATCGTCCACTTGAACTGGGACCCGACGCCGTTGGTGGTGCCGCGGGGCGGTTCCCAGCGCGTGGAGATCCGTCCCGGCGACAGCATGAACGTCAGCGATTTTCTCCCGGGGGAAAATCGGCTTGGGGAGCACAGCCTGACCTTCCTGCACCATCGTCGGGATTCACAGGAGTGAGGCCGGATCGAAAGGGTAGGCTTAGGGCACCGGCGCGGTGTCGAGCAGGCCGAGCGTTTCTTCCCAGCCCATGCGGATGTTCATGTTTTGGACGGCCTGGCCTGAGGCGCCCTTGGTGAGGTTGTCGATGGCGCTGACCACGACGAGGCGGCCGGTGCGCTCGTCGAAGTGGACGCCCAGATCGCAGTAGTTGCTGAAGCGCACCTCGTGCGTGGCGGGGAAGGCTCCGAGCGGACGGAGCCGGACGAAGGGCTCCTTCGCGTAGAATTCCAGATACAAGTCGTGCAGCGCCTTCGGCAGTACCTTGCCGCGCGCCTTGGCGTAGAGCGTCGAGAGAATGCCGCGGTCCATCGGCACCAGGTGGGGCGTGAAGGTGATCGCGACCTTTTGTCCGGCCAGCCGGGAGAGCTCTTGCTCGATCTCCGGGGTGTGGCGGTGCTTGCCGACGCCGTAGGCCTTGAAGCTCTCGTTGACCTCGCAATAAAGGATGTCCGTTTTCGCGCCGCGGCCCGCGCCGGAGACGCCTGACTTCGAGTCGCAGACGATGCTCTCCAGGTCGATGAGCTTTTCTTTGATCAGCGGCGCCAGGCCCAAAATGCAGCTGGTCGGATAGCAGCCGGGATTGGCGATCAAGTCGGCCTGGGCGACGGCGGTGCGGTGCAGTTCGGGGAGACCGTACACGGCGTCCTCGAGCAGGTTCTTCGCCGTGTGCGGGCCGTACCAGGCCTCGTAGACCTTGGGATCGATCAAGCGGAAGTCGGCGCTCAAGTCGATGACCTTGCGGCCCAGCTTGCGGAAGGCCGCCGCGGCCTGCATCGATTCGTGGTGCGGGAGGCAGAGGAAGACCAAGTCGGCCTTCTGCGCGATCGCCTCGGGGTTCAGCGCCTCGAGGACCAGGTCGAGCCGGCCCTGGAAGGCGGGAAAGGCCTTGCCGAAGGGCTCGCCGGCGGAGCGCTCGCTGGTGAGCGCGGTGATCGCCACCTGGGGATGGCGCAATAGGAGCCGCGCCAGCTCGGCGCCCGTGTAACCGGTGGCCCCGACGATAGCGATGTTCAGTGGCATGGGGTCAATAAATCCTAAAATTTGCGGATAGTAAAGGTCGATTACAAGCGCCGTTTTGGCGCGGCATGTAGGGGCCGTTTCCCCCTCAGTCGGGGGACAAGCGCGAACGGCCCCTACAGCCGTTGCAGAATCGCTTGCGATGGAATTCCAATCATGGCCCCGAAATGAAAAAGGCGCCTCGCCGGCGCCTCTTTCGAAGAGAAAATATACGCGAACTAACGCTTCGAGTACTGCGTCGCCTTGCGGGCGCCGCGCAGGCCGTATTTCTTGCGCTCTTTGACGCGGGCGTCGCGGGTGAGGAAGCCCGCCTTGCGCAGCGGCTTGCGATAGTCGGGGTTCATTGCGAGCAGGGCCCGCGAGATGCCGTGGCGCAGGGCGCCGGCCTGGCCCTGGGGCCCGCCGCCGGTGAGGGTCGCCTGCACGTTGAACTTGCCCAGGTTGCCCGTCACTTCGAAGGGCTGGAGGATGACCATGCGGCTGGTCGCGCGGCCGAAGTAGTTGTCGAGGCCTTCGCGGCCGTTGATCGTAAACTGCCCGTCGCCGGGCGAGAGAATCACGCGCGCGGCGGCGCTTTTGCGTTTTCCGGTTCCGTTGAACTTTTTGACCGAGGCCATGGAATCGTCCTTTTGCTACTTCTTGTACTGGCGGCTGGGGAGGCTCGCCACTTCAGGGGTTTGCGCGCGGTGCGGATGGTCCGCGCCGGGATAAATCTTCAGCTTCTTGAGCTGCTTCTTGCCCAGGAAGGTCTTGGGCAGCATGCCCTTCACCGCCCGGCGGATCAGCTCTTCGGGCTTGCGCTCGAGGAGCTTCTCGGCGGTGAACTCTTTTAAGCCGCCGATGTACTCGGAGTGGTGGTAGTACATCTTCTCTTGCATCTTGTTGCCGGTGAGGCGGACGCCCTTCGCGTTGATCGCGACCACGAAGTCGCCGACGTCGTCGTGCGAGGTGAATTGCCCCTTGGTCTTACCCCGCAGGATCATGGCGATGCGGCTGGCGGCGCGGCCCAGGACTTGGCCCTGGAGGTCGACGAGGACCCAGTTGCGGGGGGATTTCTCTTTGGTGAAGCTCTTGGTTAAACCCATAAAAAACCTAACGATTCTTTGATTGAACGGCTCGTTCCTCGAAAAGAGGCCGGATACTAGCCATACGAAAAATCCAATGTCAATCCTTTTGGCGCCACGGCGTAACTACAGATAAATTTTTAACTTTTAAGGATTTTGCCCCGGGTTTAGCATGGGTGTCCAGATGCGTTCCCTCCTCGCCAAACTCAATCTCGCCTGGGCCCTCGTGCTGCACTTCCTCAGGCGGCCCTTTCAAGACAACGGCTACCGGGCCTTTTTGGACCACTACCGCGCCGATCGCCTCGTCCCTTTAAGTCAGGTCGACAAGACCTGGCTGCTGCGTTTTTCGCAATGCCTCAACTGCGGGCTCTGCGACGCGGCCTGTCCCGCCCTCGAGACCTTGCCGCGCGAGTCCTTTCCGGGCCCCAGCGCCCTGGTGACCACGCTGACGCGGGCCACCGGCGATTTTTGGGCGGCGGGCGTGGACTTGAGCCTCTGCGAGGGCTGTCGCAACTGCGAGAGCGTCTGCCCCAATCGTGTCCCGGTCAAGGAGGCCCTCGACTTTATCGAGGCCAAGGCCCTCGAGACCTCCCGCGGTGCGGCCTGAGCCGGACGTATTCCGGGAGAATTTCCTGGCTCCCGCCCGGGAAAAACCTTAAAAGTTTCCACGATGGATCTCGCCACGGTCAAACCCGAGCTGCTTCGCGATTTGGGCCGGCTCTTGCGGCCCGACCAGGTGAGCGCCTCGCCGCCCGACCGGCTGAGCTACGGCCGCGATTCCTGCAGCAAGGGCATCCTTTGGGTCCGCGACAACCAGGTGAAATTTCCGCCCGAGGCCGTCGTCTGGCCCGAATCCGCCCGCGAGGTGGCCAAGGTCCTCGCCTTCGCGAGCGAGCGCGGCATCCCCGTGGTGCCCTTCGGGGGCGGCTCCGGCGTCTGCGGCGGGACCTGGGCGCTGCGCGGCGGGATCAGCCTCGACCTCAAGCGGCTCAACCGAATCCTCAAGGTGGACGGCGCGCGCATGACGGTGCGGGCCCAGGCCGGCATCAACGGCGAGTTGCTCGAGCGCGAGCTCAAGCGCCGCAACCTCACGCTGGGGCATTTTCCCTCCTCGATATACGTGGCGACCCTCGGCGGCTATTTGGCCTGCCGCTCGGCCGGCCAGTTTTCCTCCCTCTACGGAAAGATCGAGGACATGGTCGAGGGGATGCAGGTCGTCCTCGCGGACGGTCGCATCGCGGATCTGGCCGACGTCGCGGACTGCCCGGGCGAGCTCGACTTGAAAGAGCTCTTCCTCGGCTCGGAGGGGACGCTGGGCGTCGTCACCGAGGCGACGCTGCGGGTGCATCCTCTGCCGGAGAGCGAGACCTTTTTGGGCTTCTCCTTCGCCCAGCTCGACCAAGGCCTCGACGCGATCCGCAAGATCCTGCAGGCCGGCTTAAAGCCCGCGGTGGTGCGGCTCTACGACGAGCTCGACACCGTCCTCTTCTCCTCCTACAAGCAGGAGGGCGCCGAGCCCTCGGTCCTCGACGGCCTCGCGCGGGCCCTCAATCCCCTCCTGCATTGGGCCAAGGACGCCTCGCTGAAGCTGGCCCTCAAGCGGCCCGCCCTGCTGCGGCAGGCGATGCGGCTGCTGCCCGGCCCATGCATGCTGATCCTCGGCTTCCAAGGCGCGGCGGAATTGACCCAGGCCCAGGTCGCCCGGGCCCGCGAGCTCTGCGTCGAGCTCAAGGCGAAGGACCTGGGCGAGGGCACCGGCCGCTATTGGCTGAAGCACCGTTACAGCGTCTCCTACAAATTGTCGCCGCTCTTCGACGCCGGCCTCTTCGCCGACACCATGGAGGTCGCGACCACCTGGAACAACCTGCGCAACCTCTACGACCGAGTGCGCGCGGCGATCTCGCGGCACGGCCTGGTGATGGCGCATTTCAGCCACGCCTATCCGGAGGGCTGCTCGATCTATTTCACCTTCCTGGGTTACCGGGACGGCGGCGAGGCGAGTCGCGAGCTCTACGACCGCATCTGGGCCGAGGCGCTGAAGGCCTGCGTCGCCGCGGGTGGCACGATCACCCACCACCACGGCGTCGGCGTCCTCAAGGCAGCCTTCATGAAGGACGAGTGGGGGCAGGCGATGGATTGGTTGAATCGCATGAAGCGGAAGCTCGACCCCGCGGGGATCCTCAATCCCGGAAAGCTGGGGCTCGCCCATGATTGAAATCGACCCCATCTCGCTCTTGGTCACGGCGGACACCGATCTGAGCGTCGCGGCCCTCGAAGACAAGGTCGGCGCGGAAGGCTACACCCTGAATTACTTCGCCCTTCCCGACAACCGCGCCCTGCTGGCCGAGGCCCTGAGCCGCCGCCTCCCCAACCTCTACGCCGCGGCCTTCGGCGGCATCGAGGACCTCTGCCTCCAGCTTAAATTGGCGCAGGCGGGCGGGGCCCTCTACGCCAACGTCAAGACGCCGCGCTCCGCGGCCGGCCCCGGCTTGAAGAAGATGGCGATCGGCTCGGGAGAGTGGCTCGGCCTGCCCATCCAGGCGACGCTGCGGATCTTTCCCAAGCCCGCCCACCGCGAGTGCCGCGCCTACGCCTTCGCGCAGGAGCGCGACCTCGAGGCCTTCGAGAAATCCCTGCTCAAGCTGCGCTGGCCGCTGCCGCTGCGCGCCCGCCTCGCCTCGGAGGAGGCCATGCAGGTCTTGGAGGGCATGTCCCTGCTCGACCGCGCGGCGGCCTTCTCGTGGTGGGGGCCCGAGGGGTGGATGCGGAGCTACGGCGAGGCCTTGGAAGACCTGGCTTTGGGCAAGCAGGGCCGTGCGCTGGGCTTCAAGTCGGGGCGGGACGAGGCGGACCTCGACGCGCTGCTGCGGCGCGCGGCAATCGCCCAAGCCGAGGAACGCTCCGAGCGCCGGCGGCAGGAGCTGCCGGAAAGCCACCGTGCCTTGGCCTCTTTCCTCAAGGAGGGCGCATGAGGAGCGAGCTCAAGAAGATGATGGATTACTGCACCTATTGCCCCAAGATGTGCCGCTTCAGTTGCCCGACCGCCGAGGCCACGGCCAGCGAGACCTACACGCCCTGGGGCAAGATGGAGATCGCGCGTTGGCTGACCGACAAGACCCTGCCGCTCAGCGAGGCGATGGTCGCCGCCGTCTATCAATGCGTGAATTGCCTGCACTGCCAGCAATACTGCGAGCACGGCAACGACGTGCCCTCCGCCCTGGCCGAGATTCGGCGGATGGCGGTCGAGAACTACGCCGCCCCCGCGCCGGTCTACACCCTCGAGGAGCGCTTCGCCGCCGCCAACAATCCCTACGGCCTCGACCTCTACGAGCGGGCGCGCGCGCACTGGCCGCAGGCCGCGCCGAAGCAGGGGAAGGAGGTCCTGTTCCAGCCCTCCTGCCACACGATGCATTACTTCCCCGAGCGGCTCGGGGTGTACTTCGAGCTCTTCGAGAAGCTGGGCATCGAGGGGGTCTCGGTGGTGGAGACGCCCATCCAATGCTGCGGCGCTCCCTTGGACGCCCTCGGCTTTCGCTCCGAATTCCAAGAGGTCGCCGAGGTGCAGTACTACTCGATGAAGGACTACAAGTGGGTGGTCAGCGACGGTCCGGAGTGCTGCGTCACCCTCAAGCAGAAGTACGCGGCCCAGGGATTTTCCCTCGAGAAGAGCAGCGTCCCGCTCATGGAGTTCCTCGAGCCCTACCTGCGCCACTCCAACTACCGCAGCCGCGGCAAGATCAAGGGGCGCCTGGCATATCACGACCCCTCGCACTTGAGCCGCTACCTGGGCTTGGTCGAGCTGCCGCGGCGGATCTTAAGCGAGCTCACCGGTTTTCCGCCGCTCGAGCTCTCCTGGTCGGGCCTGGACAGCCTGAGCTCCGGCACCGAGGGGAGCTACGACATGGTTTTCCCCGAGTTCGCCGAGAAGATCGCGCTGCGCACCGTGGAGGAGATCGCCGCGCGCGGCATCGGCAAGCTGCTCACCGCCGACGCGAGGGCGGAGGCGGCCTTCCGGCGTCTGGCGCGGGGCTTCGAGGTGCAGGACTTCTACGAGTTTCTCAACGAGCACATTCTCCCGGCCGAGGCCCCGAAACGCGGCGGCGCCGAGAGTTGAATCGCGTGAAAGTGAACGACGTCGCCTTCATCGTCAATCCCGTCGCCCGCCGCGGGAAAAACCGCGGCTTCCTCGCCGCGCTGCGCGCCTTCGCCGCCGAGCGGCTGCCCGAGGCGCAGTGGCTGCCGACCGAAGGGCCGGGCCACGCGAGCCGTCTGGCCCAAGAGGCGGCGGGGCGGGGTTGCCGGCGCCTTTTCTCGGTGGGCGGGGACGGGACGCTCAACGAGGTCGCCAACGGGGTCTTGACCCTCCCGCCCGAGGCGCGGCCCGCGGTGGGGACCCTGTCCTCCGGAACCGGCGGGGATTTTTCGCGGAACTTGAAAGAGCTTTATCCCTACCCCAGCGATTTTTCCTGGATCTTGGCGGCCCGTCCCCGGCGCATCGACGTCGGCCTGGCGCGGCTGGGCCCCGCCGCCGAGACCGAGCGTTACTTCCTGAACATCGCCGACGCCGGGATCGCCGGCGAGGTGGTGCGCCGGGTGAGCGCCTCGCGCAAGATCTTGGGCTCGCTCGAGTACCTGCGCTCGACCCTGCTCGCAGCCTGGAGCTACCGCGCGCCGAGGGTACGGGTCGCCCTGACGCTTCCGGATGGCCGGCTTTGGGAGCGCGAGCTGAACCTGCTCATCGCCATGGCCGCCAACAGCCGCTACTTCGGCGGCGGGATGTGCATCGCGCCCGAGGCAGAGCTCGACGACGGCCTGTTCTTCTGCATGGTCGCCGAGCGCCTGCCTTACGGCGCCCTGTTGCGGCAGCTCCCGCAGATCTACCGCAAAAAGCGCATGCGCCACCCCCAGATCCACTACCAAGCGGGCACCCGGCTCGCCATCGAGTCCCTTTCCGGGGAAATGCCGATCGACCTGGACGGGGAGCACCTCCACAGCCCGAGGATCGTCTTCGAAATCCGCCCCCAAGCCCTCGATATCCTGGTTCCGTCCGCCTAAGCCCCCGGGTATGATGGGCCTTAATGTCGAATAATTTGACAGGGGGGAGGGGCTATGTTTAAGCTTCGCCCGCTCTAAAATCGGCCACCTAACCTATGGAGTTTTAAAGCATTATGGCACTACGCATCGGCATCAACGGCTTCGGCCGCATCGGTCGCACCATCTTCCGGCTCGCCCAGGGCGATCCTCAGTTCGAGGTGGTCAAGATCAACGACATGGCCCCCATGACGGAGCTGGCCCACCTGCTGAAATACGATTCGGTTCACGGCAATTTCAAAGGCACGGTCGAGACCCAAGAGAACGCCCTCGTGGTCGACGGCAGGAAGGTCCTCGTCTCCAAGATCCCCGACATCACCAAGATCAACTGGAGCGACACGCCGGTCGACATCGTGTTGGAGTGCACCGGCCGCTTGGATGGCAAGAAGGATTGCATCCACCACCTCAAGGGCGGGGCCAAGAAGGTCATCATCAGCGCCCCCTCCGACGACTGCGACTACACGGTCGTCTTCGGCGTCAACCACGACGGCTACGATCCCGCCAAGCACGAGGTGATCTCCAACGCCTCCTGCACCACCAACTGCCTCGCGCCGGTCGTGAAGGTGCTCGACGAAAAATTGAAGGTGAAGCGCGGCTTCATGACGACGGTGCACAGCTACACCAACGATCAGCGCATCGTCGACGGCGGGCACAAGGACCTGCGCCGGGCCCGCGCCGGCGCCATCAACATGATTCCGACCAGCACCGGCGGGGCCAAGGCCATCGGCCTGGTGCTGCCCCGCCTGAAGGGCAAGCTGGACGGTCTGGCGATCCGCGTGCCCACGCCCAACGTCTCGCTGGTCGACTTCGTGGCGGACGTCGAGACCGCGACCACCGTCGAGCAGGTAAACGGCTTTTTGAAAGAAGCGGCCGGCGGCGCCTTGAAGGGGATCTTGGGCTATTCCGCGGAACCCCTGGTGAGCACCGACTACAACGGTTCGCGGTATTCCTCGGTCGTCGACGCCCTTTCCACCAAGGTGATGGACGGCACGATGGTGAAGGTATTCGCCTGGTACGACAACGAGAGCGGCTTCAGCCAGCGGATGATCGATCTTTCGAAGTACGTCGGTTCCAAACTTTAAGCCGGTTTCCATGATCAAGAGCCTC
>SZOV01000036.1 GCA_030263375.1 Deltaproteobacteria bacterium PRO3 | reverse complement strand
CGGCATCACGAAGAGGCGGAAGAAGAGGTCCTCGCGGAAGCGCCCCTCCCGCACCGCGGCGGCGAGGTCGCGATGGGTCGCCGCGACGATGCGGACGTCGGCGTTCAGCTCTTCCTCGCCGCCGACGCGGCGGTAGCGGCGATTCTCCAGCACCCGCAGCAGCTTGGGCTGCAGCTCCAGCGGCAGCTCGCCGATCTCGTCCAAGAACAACGTGCCGCCCTTTGCCTGACCGAAGGCACCGTCGTGCTGGCGCAGGGCCCCGGTGAAGGCCCCCTTCTCGTGGCCGAAGAGCTCGCTTTCGATCAGCTCCGGCGAGATCGCGCCGCAGTTGATGGCCACCAGCGGACCCCGCGCGCGGGGCGAGAGGCCGTGGATGGCGCGGGCGACCAGCTCCTTGCCGGTCCCGGACTCGCCCAGGATCAAGACCCCGGCCTCGGTGGGCGCCACCCTTTCGAGCAAGCCGTAGAGCTCGCGCATCTCGACCGAGGCGCCGACCATGCCGCAGAAGCGCTCGAGGGTCTTGGGGGCGGAGGATTCCAGCTTTTCTTCGCCGACCAGCCTGAGCTCGCACTGTCCCAATTTCAGGACCTGCCCTTCCTCCAACTCGGCCTCCTTCACCTTGACCCCGTTGACATAGGTGCCGTTGGTGGAGCCGAGGTCGAAGACCCGGACCGCGCCGTCGCGGCAGGTCAACTTGAGGTGGCGGGAGGAGACAAAGGAATCTTGCAGGACCAGGTCGTTCTTGTCGGAGGCGCCGACGCTCAGGCTCTCCGCTCGAAACGGCAGGCTCCGCGGGGCCTTGGAGGGCTCGAGGATTTGCAGGCGCAGCTCCCGCACCCAAAGACCCTTGGGCCCCTTGGCCACGGCCTGGGTGACGGAGGCGCCCGCGCCGGTGACGGCGGTGGCCTCTTCGGCGAGGTCCTCCGCGACGCCCTCGGAGAAACGGGCGGTCCAGGGGCCAAGGCCGATCTCGTCGCCTTCTTTCAGCGATTGAGACTCGACCTCCTTGCCGTTCACCGTGAGGGAGGAGTGGCCGATTTTTTTGAGCAGGTAATGCCCCTCGATCTTGTAGAGGACGGCATGCTCGCGAGAGATCTCGGCGTCGCCCAGGACGATGTCGCAGGCGGCGGAGCGGCCGATCTTAGTAGCGCTGGATTGGAGGACGATGCGGAAAAGGCTTTCGCTCCCGCGGCGGAACAGCAGTTGGGCCATGGAGACCTCCCTCGGTTCTTTTCCTTACCGGGGCCAGGAGATAGTGCGGGGCCACCCGAGGGTCAAGGGGGATTATCCGGCTGTTGAAATACCACCGGTGGCCTCTTATGCCTTGCCTTGGGGACCTTCTTTCCTTAAGGAGTCCTCATGAAGAAGCCCTGGCGCCAACCGGAGACCCTGGGGGATATCCTCAAGGACTCCCTCCCCAAATGGGACTTCGGCCCTACCCTACTGCGCTACGAGGTGGTCGAAAAGTGGCCGGAACTGGTGGGACCGCAGATCGCGGAGAAATCCCGGGCCACGGGTCTGCAAGGCGACATGCTCCTGATCGAGGTGGAGCATCCCGCCTGGGTCCAGGAGCTGAACCTGCTCAAGCCCCGGCTCCTGCAGAAGATCGCGCGTTTGTTTCCAAGGGCCGGGGTCAAAAACATTCGCTTTTCCCTTAAATAAAAAAGCAATTTCATAGAGTTAGTCTTATGGATTACAAGAATAGCCTGAGCCGCGCGCTCGGACAGACGCACCCCTCCGTCCCTTCCGCCGATAATGGTTCGGGGAGCGCACGGGAAGGTATGGGATATGTTTCCACGTGTGCTGGGATATCTGGCGGGTCGCGCCGCCGCTCTGGCCGTTAACGTCTACCAACGCCTCACCGGACAAGAGTCCGGTTCCGGCGAATCCAAATCCATCGATCGCCAAATCGACCGCTATGTGGCCCCCGCGCTCATCTTTGCGGGCACGGCGGCCCTGCCCCTACCCCTCCGCGTCCCGGCGGCCCTGACCCTGCCCACCGCCCTGCGGCTGGGTCGGGAACTCCTGGGCGAACGGGAAGTCGAGGCGACCGGCTTTCCCGGGCGCGAGAGCCTGAACTGCTACTTCCGGGCGGCGTCGGAAAGCGACCCGCTTCTGTTCTCGCCTGTCGGTACTCTGCCATTGGAACGTTGCCTGCGGCCGTAATTTCTCGATAGGGCCTCGCTGTTGATTCAGGGTAAATTTCCGCGCCGGCGCGGGTGGGGCCTCCTCTGCCAAATCATTCCTTGAACTCGTCGGGACACCCGAGGAAAATCCACGGACCGTGTATAGCCACGCGATCTGTTTTTGACCTTCATGCGAAAGGAACGGCGATGGATTTAAGGAGTCGTGGGCTTTTCCTGGCCTTCTGCGGCGCGATCCTGGCCTGGGCCGGCCCTCCGCCGTCCTTGGCGCAATCCTCCAACGGAACGCTCGTCCAGGTATCCGGCGGCTCCCTCGAAGGCATCGCCTCCGGGGACGTCGTGTCCTACAAGGGCATACCCTACGCCGCCCCTCCCGTCGGCGAGCTGCGCTGGAGGCCGCCGAAGCCGGTCAAACCTTGGCGCGGAGTTCGGAAGGCCGAGAGCTACGGTCACGACTGCGTTCAGAAGGTCATCCCCGGCGACGCGGGGGCCAGCGGCTCGGCGCAGGGAGAGGATTGCCTCGTGTTGAATGTATGGCGCCCAGTGACGATCCCGCCCGGCGCCAAGCTCCCCGTCCTGGTCTGGATTCACGGCGGCGGCTTTCTCAACGGCGCCGCCTCCGTCCCCTTCTTCGACGGCGGCCCCTTCGCGCGTCAGGGTCTGATCGTCGCTAGCATCAATTACCGGCTCGGCCGACTGGGGTTTTTCGCGCATCCCGCGCTCAGCGCCGAGGGCGACCTGCCGCTCGCCAACTACGCCCTCCTCGACCAGCTCGCCGCCCTGCGATGGGTGCAAGAAAATATCGCGGCCTTCGGGGGCGACCCGGGACAAGTGACGGTCGTCGGAGAGTCGGCGGGCGGCATCTCGATAGTGCATCTGCTCACCTGGCCCGCGGCGCGCGGCCTGTTCCACCGCGCGGCGGTGCTGTCGGGCGGGGGCCGCGATTATATTGTCCAACATCGCAAGCTCCGGGAGGCGACGGGGACCTTGCCTTCCGCCGAGGACAGCGGGGTCGCCTTCGCTCAGGCCGAGGGCATCGCCGGCCGCGACGCCGCGGCCCTGAAGGCCCTGCGCGCCCTGCCCGTCGAGCGAGTCAACGGGGATATGAGCATGGCCGCGCTGCTCACCCTGCCCCCGACCTATGCCGGGGGGCCGGTCCACGACGGAGACGTCGTCACGGCCCAACCCGAGCGGCATTTTACCAAGGGGAATTTTATGCGGGTGCCTCTCCTCGTCGGCACGACGGGAGACGATTTGGCCGGGGTCTTTCCGCCGGACACGACGCGGCCGCTGGATTTCTTCGGTCCCGAGGCGCCGCGGGCGCGGCGCCTCTACGATCCGGAGGGAAATCTCCCCGTCGAGAAGCTGACCTCGCGGATCGGCGTCGACATGACGATGCACGAACCCGCGCGCTTCCTCGCCCGGCAGATGACGGCCGCCGGACAAGCCGCCTGGCTGTACCGCTTCGACTACGTCGCCGAATCGCTGCGCCCGAAGGTGGCGAGCGCCCCGCACGCCGGAGAGCTGAGCTATCTTTTCGACCAAATGGAAGCGCGCTACGGCAAGGCGGTGACGGAGCGGGATCGGGCCATGGCGAGGACCTTCCACCAATACTTCGCCAATTTCGCGAAGTCCGGCGACCCCAACGGACCGGGCCTGCCGCCCTGGCCGGCCTTCACGGCGGGCAAATTCGAGCTGATGTTGTTCGCGGAGGACGGTTCGGCCCGAATGCGGGCCGACCCCTGGGAAAAGCGCCTCCGGTTGGTGGAGCGGGCGATGGACGCCGGGGCCTCGACGGCGGAATGAAGCCGCTTAGACGCCAACCTCGCGACGCGCACCTTGGCGGACTGTCATCCGCCGGCCGCTCTCGGCCGCACCGTCGGGGAAATCTTAGATCGCGTAGCCGTCGCTCTCGATCGCGTGCTGGGCGATCTGGAGGCGCAGGTTGAGCGTGTCGATGGGCTTCACGTCGAGGATGCGGCCGATGGCCTTGTCGTACTTCTCGTAGGCCGCATCGTCGCCCTTCGCCACGTTGGCACAGAACTGCCGCGCCATGTTGGCGAGCTCCATGCACTTTTCGGTGACGTAGATCTTGGTGATCGCGATCGGGATGCGCGACTTTTCCTCGCCTTGCTGCTTGATGAGCTGGAGCGAACGGAGCAGCGCGGATTCCATGGCGTAGATCTCGATGATGAAGTCGGCCATCGCGACCATGAAGCTCTGCCGGTCCTTGATCTCGGCCATGTACTTCTGCACCGCCACCCCGCTGACGTAGACGGCCAGCTTCTTGGCCTGATTGACCAGGTTGGTCCGGTTGACCAGGACGCGCTGGTCGGTCTCTTTCGGGAAGCCTTCCTTCAATTGCACCAGGATGCGCTGGATCTCGCCCATCAGGTCGATCTCGCCCTTCATCGCCCGCTTGAGCAGGGTGCCGGGGATGATCATGCGGTTGATCTCGTTGGTGCCCTCGTAGATGCGGTTGATGCGGGAATTGCGGTAGAAGGCCTCGACCGGGTACTCTTGGATGTAGCCGTAGCCGCCGTGCATCTGCACGCCCTCGTCAGCGACGAAGTCCAGGGCCTCGGAGCCGTAGACCTTGCAGATCGAGGCCTCGATCGCGTACTCCTCGACCATCTTGAGGGACTTCTTGTCGTAGTCGGGATCGGCCTTGTCCAGCGTCCCGATCGCGTCGTCGAGAGTGCCCGCGTAGCGGTACATCATGCTCTCGGTGACGTAGGTCTTGATCACGCAGTCGGCGATCTTATTCTGGATGATCTCGAAGGTGGAGAGCGGCTGGCCGAACTGCTTGCGCTCTTTCACGTAGCGGATGGTGTGCTCCATGACGCGCTTGCAGCCGCCGACCGTCGCGGCGCCGAGCTTCCAGCGGCCCACGTTGAGGACGTTGAAGGCGATCTTGTGGCCCTTGCCGATCTCGCCCAGGACGTTCTCGACCGGGACCTTGGCGTCCTGCAGGATGATGGGCACGGTGGAGGAGCCGTGGATGCCCATCTTCACTTCCTCTTTGCCCGCGCTCACGCCCTCGAAGCCCTTCTCGACGATGAAGCCGGTAAAGTGCTCGCCGTCGATCTTGGCGAAGACGGTGATCACGTCGGCCCAGGCGCCGTTGGTGATGAACATCTTCTCGCCGTTGAGGATGTAGTGCTTGCCGTCGGGCGAGAGCACGGCCTTGGTCTTGGCCGCCAAGGCGTCGGAGCCGGAGCCCGCCTCGGTGAGGGCATAGGCGCCGATGTACTCGCCGCTGGCCAACTTGGGCAGGTATTTTTCCTTCTGCTCGGGGGTGCCGAAGTAGAGGATGGGCAGCGTGCCGATGCCGGTGTGGCACATGTAGGAGACGGTCCAGGAGCCCTGCTTGGTGGCGTTCTCGCTCATGACCGTGCAGGCCACCTTGCCCAAGCCCAATCCGCCGTAGGACTCGGGGATTTCCGCCATCAACAGACCGATCTCGCCCGCCTTGCGCAGCAGGCCGTCGGAGACGCCCGGCTCTTTGTGCTCGATCTTCTCGTTGCAGGGCCAGACTTCCTTCTCGACGAAGTCCTTGACGGTCTGTCCCATCTGTTTCTGCTCGTCGTTCATGTTTTCGGGGATGAAGATCTCCTCTTCACCGACCCGGGACAGCAACCAGCTAGCGCCTTGGCGTTTTTTGGCGTACATGCGATTTCTCCTTAGGGGCGGACCGCCCTACCGGCTTCCTTATGATTGAAAATACCGCGTCGGGCCCGCCCGAAGGCGGGCCCTCCGCCGACTACTCGCTTAAGACCCGCTTAAACTCGGACGTCAACAAGGGTACGATTTCGAAGAGGTCTCCGACAATGCCGTAATCGGCCTTTTGGAAGATCGGGGCTTCGGGGTCCTTGTTGACCGCCACGATCACCTTCGAGGTGCGCATCCCGGCCAAGTGCTGAATCGCGCCGCTGATGCCGAAGGCGAGGTAGAGCTTGGGGTTGACGACCTTGCCGGTCTGGCCGACCTGCATGTCGTGCGGGGCATAGCCCGAATCGACCGCCGCGCGGGAGGCGCCGACGGTGGCGCCGATTACGTCGGCCAGCTCTTGCAGGATCTTGAAGTTGGCCGCCTCTTTCATGGCGCGGCCGCCCGAGACGATGATCTCGGCCTCGGTCAGGTCGGCCTTGTCGCTGGCCGCCTTGACGAGCTCTTTCATCTCGGCCTTCACGTCGCCCGGGTCGACGTCCTTCTTGAGGACCTCGGCCGTCGCGCCGGCCTGCGGGGCGCCCACGCCGAAGGAGTTGGGCCGGATCAGCGCCATCTGCGGCTTGGAATTGGGGATCTTGATGTCGACCAGCGCCTTGCCCGAGTAGATCGGGTGGGTGGCCAACAGCTTCCCGTCGCCGTCGATCTTGAGGTCGACCGCGTCGGCCGCCAGACCGGTGTCAAGGCGGGCCGCCAGGCGGGGGAAGAAGTCTTTCCCCGCGGGGGAGGCGGTGGCCAGGAGGATGTCGGGGTTGAGCTCTTTGACCAGGCCGGCCAGTACGTTGACGTAGCCGATGCTGTTGTACTTGTCGAGCTTGGGGCTCTGCAGGATCGTGACCTTCTTGATCCCGTAGGGCGCGAGCTCGTTGGCGAGGGCGTCGATGCCGTTGCCGATGAGGACCGCCTCGGCCTGGCCGCCGCTCTTAGCGGCCAGCTCGGCCGCCTTGCTGGCGAGCTCGAGGGAGGTCTTTTTCAGTTTGCCGTCTTGGTGTTCGGCGAAGATTAAAACGTTACCCATTGTGTTTCTCCTATTTCTGTAGGGGCGAACCTTGTGTTCGCCCCCTGCCTACGGGGAGGGCGAACACAAGGTTCGCCCCTACGCATTTAGATGACTTTCGCTTCTTCACGGAGCAGGCGGACCAGCTCTTTCACCTGGGTCGCCGCGTCGCCTTGGATCATTTTTCCGGGGGCCTTCTCGGGCGGGAGCCGGAAATTGCTGAACGTGAGCTTCGGTTGGGCGTCGCCCTTCACCGCGCTGAGCTTGAGGGTCTCGACCGGCTTGGTCTTGGCCTTCATGATGCCAGGCAACGAGGCGTAGCGCGGGGTGTTGAGCCCCTTCTCGCAGCCGAAGATCGCGGGCAGCGGGACCTCGTAGACCTCCTTGCCGCCGCTGATGCGGCGGGTGGCGGTGGCCTTGCCGCCGGCGATCTCGAGCTTCTCGAGGATGGTCACCTGCGGCCAGCCGAGGAACTCGGCGACCTGTTGGGTGGTTTGGCCGTTGTCGAGATCGATGGCCTGCTTGCCGGTGAAGACGATCTCGAAGCCCTTGTCAGCAATCCCCTTGGCCAGGGCCTTGGCGGTGACGTAGGCGTCGGGACTGATCCCCTCGTCGTCGATGTGGATGGCCTTGTCGCAGCCCATCGCGAGGGCGGTGCGGATGGCCTCGACGCAACGCGCGGGCCCGAGGGACACGACGGTGACTTCGCTGCCGGCGTTCTTTTCCTTGGTCTTAATCGCCTCCTCGATGGCGAACTCATCGTAGGGGCCGACGATGTACTTGACGCCCTCGGCCTCGATGCCCGAGCCGTCGGCCTTGGTTTTGATCTTGGTTTCGGTATCCGGTACCTGTTTGATCAGTACGGCGATCTTCATGCAGCCTCCTTAAGCTAAAAGAAATTCATTTGAACAGCAGATGCTTGGCGATGACCATCCGCTGGATTTGGTTCGCACCTTCGTAAATCTGAATGAGCTTGGCGTCGCGGAACAGCTTCTCGACGGGGTATTCCTTCGAATAGCCGTAGCCCCCGTAAATCTGGATCGCGTCGGTCGTCACCTGCATCGCGGTGTCCGAGGCGAAGCACTTCGCGTAGGCGGACTCTTTGTTGTTGGGCCTGCCCTGGTCGCCCAGCCAGGCGGCCTGCCAGCACAGCAGGCGCGAGGCCTCGATGGCCTTGGCCATGTCGGCGATCATGAACTGGATGGCTTGATGTTCGGCCAGGGGCTTGCCGAAGGTCGTGCGCTCTTTGGCGTATTGGATGCTGTACTCGAGGGCGGCCCGCGCCAGACCTACCGCCGCGGCGCCGATGCCCGGGCGCGACTTGTCGAGGTTCTTCATCGCGATCTTGAAGCCCTCGCCCTCCGCGCCGAGCAGGTTTTCTTTGGGCACGCGGACGTTCTCGAAGGTGACGGCGCGGGTATCGGAGGCGCACTGGCCGAGCTTGTGCTCTTTCTTGCCGACGATCACGCCGGGGGCCTTGGCGTCGACCACGAAGGCCGAGATGGCCTTGGCGCCTTTCGCCGGGTCGGCGCTGGCGAAGACGGTCATCAGGTCGGCGTAGCCGGCGTTGGTGATCCACTGTTTGCTGCCGTTGAGCACGAAGCCTTCGCCGTCCTTCTTGTAGACCGTGCGCATGCTCGCGACGTCGGAGCCGGAGGCCGGCTCGGTGAGGGCGAAGGAGGCGATCTTGAAAGATTCGGTGAAGGGGCGGAGGAATTTTTCTTTTTGCTCGGGGCTGCCGGCGATGACGATGGGGCCCAAGGCCAGGGCGTTGCAGACGGCGGAGGTGGCGATGCCGGCGCAGCCCCAGTAGAGCTCTTCGGCGATCAGCACGGACTCGAGGCAGCCCAGGCCCATGCCGCCGTTGTCGACGGGGACGTTTTCACCCATCAGGCCGGTCTCCCAGGCCTTCTTCAGGACCTCGTAGGGAAACTCGCCGCTTTCGTCGAATTTGGCCGCGACCGGACGGATTTCGTTTTCGGCGAACTTGTGCGCCGTCTCGACCAGGGCCTTCTGTTCTTCGCTGAGCTCGAATCCGATCATGCCTTCAATCCCTCGATGAACATGGAGCAAAGCTGCTCGGCGACTTCCTCCATGGTGTATTTCTTTTTCTTCATCAGCACCCAGTCCAGGGCCATCTCGTCGACCGCGCCGAAGATCGCCCGCTTGACGATCAGCGGGTTGACCGACTTTTTGAACACGCCCTTCGCCTGCCCCTCTTCCAGGATCAACGCGATGTGCCCGAGGTAGTCCCGAAACTTGGTGGCGGCGTATTCCTTCATGAACTTCGAGGACTGCCGCAGCTCGATCTGCAGGACCTGGGCGGTGTCCTGGTTCTCGCGGACCAGCTCGAGGTGCAGCTTGATGAAGCGCCGCAGCTTCTCGATCGGGTCGGAGACCCCCGCGACGATTTTTTGCATCTCGCCGCTGAAGGTATCCATGCTGTTTTCAAAGATGGAAATGAGCAGGTCGTCTTTGTTCTTGAAGTACAGGTAGATCGTGCCGTCGGCGACCTTGGCTTCCTTGGCGACGTCCGCCACCTTCGAGTTGTAGAAGCCCTTTTGCGCGAAGACCTTCGTTGCCGCCTGGATGATCTTCTGGTACTTTTCAGAGCCTGTTTTTTGCGCGTTCAAGGGCATCGGCCGTCCATTCGCGTACTGAATGGCTATTCATTCACGGCGCTAACACGGTGCGACAAGACGCGTCAAGGAGAAATCGGCGATGTCGGCGCTGCTTCAGGTCGAGGGCCTGGGCCTCCGCAAGGGGGACGGCTATATCGTTAAAAATATTGGTTTTTCCTTGAGGACCGGGGAGATCTTCGGGGTCGCGGGACGTTCGGGGAGCGGGAAAAGCACCCTGCTGCGCCTGCTCTGCCGCCTCGAGGAGCCCACCGAGGGTGACGCGAGTTTCGAAGGCGAGAATGTTTTGTCCATCGCGCCGCGGCGCCTGCGCCGCGCGATCACCCTGGTATTTCAGACTCCCACCCTGCTCTGCGATACGGTTGCGGAGGAGCTGCGCTTGGGATTGGGCTTCTCGGAGAACCCTGACCTAGGTCCCAAGCCCGGCCGCGTATGGGGCGAAGCCCTGCTCCGCCGCGTCCACCTCGAAGCCGACCTGTTGGAAGAGCATCCCAAGCGCCTCTCCGTCGGCGAGGCCCAGCGCGTCGCCTTGGCGAGGGCCCTGGCCATTCAACCGAAAATTCTATTGTTAGATGAACCCACCTCGGCCTTGGATCAGGCCTCCAAAGAGGCCATCGAGGCCACCCTTAAAGAAGCCGCCGCTGCGGGCATGTCGATGATCTTAGTGAGCCACGATCCACGGCAACTGCAGGCCCTGGCCCCCCGCGGTCTGGAACTGGCAAAGGGAGAGGCGATTCGGTCCTGGTGAGGGCAAAAAAAAACCTTGGACTGGAGGGGGGAGACCCCGCCTCCAATCGTCCAAGGTTCCGGGTAAGGAAACTCATTTATTATACTATGCTAATTGACGGTTCGCAACGATCCGTTGTGCCAGGCCTTTGCCATTTGAACTACCGGCATCAGCTCTTTGATGATTCGCTGCAACGAAGACAGATTCCAATGATCTACTAAAAATTTGTCTCCGTCTTCGAGGCGCGCCTCAGCCATGAAGCGCTGCCTTCCGTCCGCCAATCGAGTCTTGTATAGAGAGACTTGATAGCCTTTCCACTCTTCTTGAGCGATGGTCTCTCGAGTCATGACTAAGCTCGACTTTCTCCTGTCCGCTGTCGATTTGCAAAGAACACCCAATTATATAGCAAAGCCGGTGCCAATCTTTCCTGTCGAGAAAAATAAGTTTTAAGTTATTGAAATATAAAGATTTTATTCTGATTATGGGACAGGCGCCCCGGTTCGATCGGGATAAAAATTTATCCGAGCCCGAGCCCCAAACCCGGAAAAAATTTATCCAGCCCGCACCGGCCAGACCAGATGGAAGCTCGTTCCCTCCCCGAGGCGGCTCTCCACGGAGATGCTGCCCTGGTGCAGGGCCAAGATTTTCTTGGCGATCGCCAAGCCAAGCCCCAGGCCCTTGCGTTTAGTCGTCACGAACTCTTCAAAGAGCCCCGCAAGCTTCTCCTCGGGGATGCCGGAACCGTTGTCGCGGACCGTGGCCAGGACCTTTTCGCCCTCGATCCGGACCGACAACTCCACCCGCCCCTCGGGTTTGTCGAGGGCCTGCAAGGCATTGGAGGTGAGGTTTTCGAAGACTCGCCGAAGCAGGAAGACGTCCCCCACCACGATGCAGGGCTGAGGCTCGACGCGGACCTCCAGCCAGGCCCCCTTGTTCCGCGCCTCGAGCTGGAAGCTCTCCGCCACCTCGGCCAGCTGTTTCCCGAGATCGAAGGAGATGGGGTGATAAGGCATCTCGTGGGTGAGATTGCGCAGGTCTTCGAGGAAGTGGTTGATCCGCGAGAACTCCCGCTTCACGATACGGGTGAAGGTCTCACGGTAATTCGGATCCTCGTACATCGTCTCCATGACCTTCGCGGCGTTCTCGATGTTTTTCACCGGATGCTTGAGGTCATGGGCCAGCCCCGAGGCGATGCGCCCGAACATCGCCAGGCGCTCCTGCCGGCGCGCGGTCTCTTGCAGGGCGGCCAGATCCTCGCTCATCCGGTTGAAGCTCTCTCCCAGTTGGCCTAGCTCGTCCCGGCCGAGGGGCGGAACGCGGTAGCTTAAGTCGCCCCGGCCGAGGGCCTGGGTGGCCTTCATCAAATGCCGCACCGGCCCTAGAAACAAGCGCCGGCTGACGGCCGCGGCGGCGACCAACATCAGGACCAGGGAGCCGCCGATCAAGGCGACCCATTCCCAGGTCATCAAGCGAAGGTCGGCGAAGGCCTCCCGTGTGGGCTGCGCCAAGACGATGAACCAGGGCGGAGACTCCGAGACCGGGCGTACGCTCATCAAGGAAGGTCCGTGGACGGTCTCACGAACCGTGGGGAAGTCGGATTCTTTGGTTTTTTGAAAACCCTGAAAGATGACCGGCGTCTCCGAGGAAAGAATCGCCTTTTTATAATAGGGGTCTCCGGAAGCGACGACCTTGCCCGCGGCGTCGACGACCGAGACGTAGCCGCGTTTCCCGAGCTTGGTATTGGAGACCCATTCCCACATCCGCATGAGATCGATCTGCGCGGCGAGCGCGCCGGAAACGCGGTCGTTGCCCTTCATGGGGAGGACGAACCAGATCACGGGCGTGAGATCTTCCGAGAGATAGGCGTCGGAGAAGACCTCGCGGTCCGATAAGGCCTCGCGAATCAACGCCTCGCCCGGCAGGTCGGGGTCCTCTTTTTGCAGCCGCGTCGAGAAGACGAGCTTCCCGGAGAGGTCGTAGAGAAGGATTTTTTCGAATTCAGAAAAGCGGATGACGTAGTTCTCGAGGATGCGCTGAGTCTGTTCCTGGGAAAGATTGGTATTGGCGATGTCGACGACCAAGGTCTGCATGAGCGCCTGGGCGTGGGTGAGGTAGAGCTGAATCTCGCCCGCGGTCCGGCGGGTGATCTCGCCGTAGCTTTGCTGGATGGTGTTCCGGAGGGTGCGCTGGGAATTGTAGAGGGTCAAGGCCCCGTAGAAGACGAGCGGGGTCAGGGCGGAGGCGATCAACAATAATATCAGTTTACCGCGGAAGGTTCGCAACGTACGTCCTTCAGGGATGAGAAGAATTCGTTGGAGCTGAATTTAAAACCGGTGCAGGATTGACGATACACGATTGGAATCTTTAGCCAAAACAAAAATAGGCCGGGGGGATCATCCCGTATAGCTTTCATGGCTTTCTGATAGGATTCCCTGGCCAACTCTTCGTCTTGAGAATAGCGGGCCTCCTCCAACAATTTATCCACCTTCTCATTGGAATAACCCGAATAATTTAAAGAATTAGGACCGTTTGGCGTGTGAAAAGCCAGAAAATTAGTGACGATTGGATCTTTGATATTGATCGGCAATAAAACCAAATCGAAGTTTTTATTAAATATGACCTCACGACCAAAACTTTTAGAATCGTGTGGAAGGAGGCCCAGCTCTATACCTATTTCCTGAAAACGCCTTTTAAGAACCCTTCCGATCAGGACGTCTCTCGATTGCTCTCCCAATAAAGACAACATCCGTTTTTTTGAGAGATCTCCTACCTCAAGATTAATACCATTTTCATCTACCTCATTTTTGTATAGGGGGTCTGGAGCGTCAGCCGGCGCAACACTTTCTTTACCCAATGAGGAAATTATTGACTTGCGATCGATCAACCGACTCACATGAGCCCAATTGATGTATTCGGCCTTTGGTCGATGGTTCCTGTTTTCCAGGATTAAATAAACAATATTGGTAAGCACCTCACCAAACTTTATTTCGGGATTATCTTTTAGTATCTCATAATCTCCGCGACTCGCCAGAATCACCACATCCACGTTACCAGCGACAAGTTCTCTCATTGCACGCCGAGGGCTCGAGATTACCTTGACAATGACTTTATTGACTGTTCGGACAGATTTTACTTTCCGGACAAGCGATACTTCCTCATCCTTCACAGTCTCTATTTCAAACTCACCGGATGTCTTAATATCCTCCGAAAATAGAATGATTGGTAAGTGCTCGACAATGGACAAAAATGCCCTATCAAATTTCTTAAGTTTAAAATTCAATTCATGAGGAGAAATTATTTCGATCATCTCCAAATTCACCAATGCCTCATAGAAGCCGCCACCAATAAGACTCTTAGCTTTCTCAATCGATTTTTTGACGTCGTCAGCCTTAGGAGCCTTCAGAACTACTTTGAGTGTGTTGCTCCTCTCATTCCAGACTACTTCGCGAGCCAAATCCGGAATAATTTGACCCTGAGAGGTCAGACGAAACAAAGGTCGGTACAATAAGTCGACTAGATTAGACCCAATTCCTTCTCGAGAAGAATAAGGCTCTAAATCACCGATGGGTATACCCGTGGCAAGGACAAGGTCTTTTGATTCAAATAGGCGGGGTTTGGATTGCTTACAGGACTGGAATAGGAAGGCCAAAATAAGAAAAAAAATAAGGTTCCGCATAAATTAAAAAGGGGCTGATAGTATATACCAGCCCTTTTTTAATTTATCACAATAAATAATTTTGGCCGCTCAATTTGAGCGAGGCACTTAAAAGAAGTATGCGAGGCAGCCCGTCAATTGGGTCTTGGTGCTCTTCTGACCTTTTTTCACAACTTTTACCTTCATACGTTTCCTCCTGGTTTAGGTTATGGATTCAAAAATCTATAAAGGAGGTGGAAGCCAACTCACTATGAGGCGGATCTTCCACCCCCCAATGGACAGGCAAGGTTATACCCGCATTTGGGTAGCTGACTCCGCGCCCTCGTAGTACTCAAGCGGCAGTTCTTCGCGCAGAGTCTTGATGAAATACGGTTGCTGACAGCTGATGTTTTCAAAACTTCCGGTCTGGTTGTAGGAGTCGGCCCGACAACCTCCCGCGCAGAGCGGGACGAAGGGACACTTCGTGCACTTCTTGTGCTCGAGGGGCTTCAGCGAGAGCATCGCCTCACCAACCTCGTTGTACTCCTGGTGGTCCACGTCGCCGATCTGACCGTCCTCGATGCCGAGGAAGGCGATGCATTTAAATAGCCGGCCGTCGATCCCTACCGTCACGGCGTTCCGGCGGTAGTATTCGCAGGGACCCACATTGATCGGATCGGTCGGCGTCAATCCCACGCGGCGGATCTCCCGCCGCAACTCCAGCATCTTATTGATCTCATAGTCGCTGAAGGTACAACGCTCGCACGAAGACCCGATCCCGTTCAGGTCGTGCTGCTTCATCTCCGGCATGATCGGCTTCAGGTTGGTGGCGACGATGTCATCCTTGAACTTGGAGGCGGCGATGCGCTCGAGCAGGCCCTTGAAACTGTCCGCGTTTTCGCGGTCGAAGTTGCCGCCCAGCAGGATCTTCAGCTTGCCGGCGCAGGCCTCGAGGTTGTTGAAGATCTGATCGAAGGTGCCTCGGCCGCCCGAATAGATCCGCTTCTTGTCGTGCTGGTCCCGGTCGCCGTCGAAGGTGATCTTCACCCACTCGAAACCGTAGGTCTTCAATTCGTCGGCCAACTTCGGCGTCAGGAAAATTCCGTTGCTCGCCATCCCGGCCGTGTATTCGACGCCGCGCTCCTTGCAGTAAGGAAAAATGTCCCCGCTGATCTTGCGGATCGCGTCGACGTTCAGCAGAGGCTCGCCGCCGAAGAAGATCAAGTTGACCTTCGCCGGCCGCGTGGAGTCGATGCGGGCCTTCAGCCAATCCACCACGCGCTGCATGGTCTCGGGCGTCATCTTGGATTTGCCCAGCTTGTCTTTCTCGTAGCAATAGGTGCAGCGCAGGTTGCAGGCCAGCGTGGTCAGGATGGTCGCGGTCAGGATCTCATTCTGCTCGGTGACGCGGTTGCGGAACCAATCGTAGAACAGCTCGCTCTCGTCCACCTCGTCGTCCAGCAGGTAGCCCATTTCTTTCAGGCCGTCCGCGGCTTCGTCCTCCGCCTCAGTGAGGGCCTCGTGCTTTCGCACCTTTTGAAACAGCTCGCGCAGGTTGACGTCTCCGTCCTCCACCACGATGCGATTGTCGTGAAAGCTGTTGTAGAGAAAGGTCGTGTTGGGATCCCGGGGCGACCGCACTAAAAAGTTGAACCTTGAAGCCTTCATGGCCCCTCCCTCGCTAATCGGAACAATGGGTGCGAACACCCATTGAACAAGCAACTCGTGTGCCAAAGCCCATAGAATTCCGAACGACGCAGACGCGCCCGCGCAAATCCGCAAGGATTAAGGAAAAATATTGGGGGAAACGGAGCGAGACCCGTTGCGGCTGAACGACGTGGGGCGAAAAAATATCCCCCGGAGAGAAATTCTTTATCCGTTAGAAAAGAACGTCCGCGCCGGCGATGAAGTGGAAGCCGGGACTGGGGAAGCCGAAGAATTCCTCGTATTGGTCGTTCAGGATGTTGGCGGCCTTGCCGAAGACCTTCACGGACTGCGGATGGGCCTGGGGAAGGTCGAAGTCGTAGGCCATGGCGATGTCCCAGCGCACATAGCCAGGATTGACTCCGCCGGTCAGGGAGTTCGCCGCCGTCCCGCCGACGAAGCGCCCGTCGGTGGCGACGATCGGAAAGACCTCCCGCTGGTTGGAGACGACGGAGAGCGTCGAGTCGATCGTCAGCTTACGCCAGGGCTGGGCGGAGAGCGTCGCGTTGAAGACGTGGGTCGGCACGTTGGGGATCCGCCCTCCCCCGCCGCTCTCGTCGACGGTGTGGGTGAAGGTGTAATTGGCGCCGACCTTGAGCCGCGGCAGGATTTTTACCTCGAAGCCCGACTCAAGGCCGGTGCTGAAGGCGTCGTTGATATTGTTGCCCAGCCGGTCGATCAGGTTGTCGAAATCGAGGTAGAAAAAGGTGGCGAAGATCGTGGCCCGATCCCCGATCCGCTGCTCGTAGCCGGCCTCATAGCTCTGCGACTCCTGGGGCTTGAGGTTGGGATTGCCGGAGATCGGATTGAAGAGCTGGATGATCGTCGGCGGCAGGAATCCCTCGCCGTAGGCGCCGTGGAACTTCCCCCCGATCTCGGGGATCATCACCGCCACCGCCGCGCGGGGGCTGAGCTCGCTGCCGTAGGCGGAATTGTTGTCGTAGCGAAACCCGGCGTCGACAAAGAGCCGTTCCCGGAAGCCCAGGTGGTACTGAAAGTACGGGGCGTAATTTTGCCGGTCGCCGGGGACTCCCGGGGCCGGGATCTGGTCTTGCGGCGGAATGAAGGGCCCCAGCGAGCCCGCCAGGGGCGGTGGATCGCCGGGAAAGGGCGCGCCGCTGGTACTGATCCGTTCGTCGTAAAATTCAAAACCCACCGTCACCGTCTGCTTGACCCCCCCCATCTCGGGCACGAAGAAAAACTGTCGCAGGTCGACGCTCTGGCGGGAGCCCTGGACCTTGTTGAGGACGCTGTTTGGCGCCAGCGCCATGCCGGAGGGCGTGATGAAGTCGGAATCCCCGCGGTTGGAGTTCTTCTCCTCCTCGTCCGAGAGCAGGAATCCGTAGGTCAGATCGGTGCGGAAATGCTCGCTCCATTCATAGCTCAGCTGGAGGGACTGCGTCGTGAGCAGGCGGTCGAAGGCTCGGTTCACGTCGGGGCCGAGCTGCAGGAAGAAGGCGTCCATCGGCAGGGCCGGGTCGTAGAGCGGCGCCGGGCCGATCAAAAACTCGCGGGCCAAGTTTTTCTTGCTGAGAAAGATGTGGCTGGCCAATGTGAGGCGCAGCTTATCGGTGGGCTCGAGGTCCCAACGTTGGGTGAGGGCCGTCTCGCCGAAGTCGTCGTTTTGGAATTGGCCGGTCTCGTCGGTGCGGCTGATGCCGACGCTCAGCCGAGTCTCGCCGATGCGGTTGCTGTGCCCGAGCCATTCGCGGCGGTGCCCCAGGTTGCCGCCCTCCAAGGAAAGGTGTGTCTCGGCGGGGTCCTGTCCGGCCTTGCTGATGATGTTGATGACGCCGCCCACCGCGCTGCCGCCGTAGAGCACGGCCTGCGAACCGCGGAGCACCTCGATGCGGTCGATCTGCTCGATGGGGATGAGCCCCAGGTTGGTCTCGTTGGTCGCGGGGTTGTTCAAGCGAACGCCGTCCAGCAAGACCAGGGTGTCATCGGGCCCGGCTCCCCGCAACCGGATATTGACCGTCTCGCCCCGCGTGCCCAGTGACTCGACCACCACCCCCGGCAGCTCGCGGAGGCCTTCGGCGACGCTGCGGTCCACGCGCCGCTCGAGCTGCTCGCCGGTGACGACCGAGATGCTGTGTGCGGTGGTCTTCAGGGGCTCTTCCAGCTTGCGCGCGCTGACGACCAGCTGTCCCAAGTCGCCGCTTCCCTCCGCGGGAGGTTTCTCCGCCTCGGCCGAGAGGGCCGCGGGAAAAATCTGCAAGGCCATGACGCCGGCCAGCAGGCTTATCGAGATTCTCCTCATGTCGATCCTCGCTTGCTTTCCAGTTGTCGTTGGTCCACCACTTCGGTGAGGTTGAGCTTTTTGAGTTTGTACTCCAGGGTCTTGCGGTGCACGCCCAGCTTGAGGGCGGCGTTCTCCTGATGCCAATGCTCTTTTTCCAGCACGCGCAGAATGAAACCGCGCTCGAAGGCGTCGGTCGCCACCTTCAGCTTGTCGGGATCGCCGTCCGTGGACTTCAGTTGGGCGATGTCCGAGATCTGGTAATCGATGGGAACGTCCTCGGGAAGGATCGTGTCGCCGGGATGAATGGCGACCAGGCGCTCGACCAGGTTCTCGAGCTCGCGGATATTGCCCGGCCAATCGTAATGGCAGAGCACCGAGATCGCTTCGGGCGAGAAGCGCAGGTTGCGCCCGAACTTGCGGTTATAGCGCTTGAGGAAAAGGTCGACGAACAGGGGGATGTCCTCCAAACGCTCCCGCAAGGCGGGAAGTTGGATGGGGATGACGTTGAGCCGGTAAAAGAGATCCTCGCGGAACTTCCCTTCCTGCACCAATTTTTTCAAATCGCGGTTGGTCGCGGCCAGGAGCCGCACGTCGACATGGATGGGCTTCTGGCCCCCGACCCGCTCGACCTCTCCTTCCTGAATGGCCCGCAGCAGCTTGGCCTGCACCTCGAATTTGAGATCGGCGATCTCATCGCAGAACAGCGTGCCCTGATCGGCGAGCTCGAACTTTCCGTAAGTGGTCTTAAGCGCGCCCGTGAAGGCGCCCTTCTCGTGCCCGAAGAGGGTCGATTCGACCAAGTGCTCGGGGATGGAGGCCATATTGATCGCCACGAAGGGCTTGTCCACCCGGGGGGACTTTTGGTGGAGGTAGCGGGCCACGAGCTCTTTGCCCGTCCCGCTCTCCCCCTGGATCAGGACCGTGGCGGAGGTGGAGGCGGCCCGGTCCAAGACCGTCTTGAGGGCCTGCATTCGGGGATTCACCCCCAGTAGGAACTCGTGGTCCGTGAGCCGTTCGACCTCGGAGCGGAGGTAGAGGATTTCTTTCAGATGGCGGCGCTTCTCGAAGGCCCGCTGCAGGAGGGCCCTCAGGTCTTCCACCTCGAAGTCCTTGTTGATGTAGTCGAAGGCCCCGTGCTTGATCGCCTGGACGGCCAGCTTGACCTCGCGGACGTGGGTGATCATCACTATCTCGGTCTGAGGTTGTAACTCTTTGAATTCTTTAAGTAAAGTAAGGCCATCCGCGTCCGGCAGCATGTAGTCGAGGAGGATGACGGCGTACTCCTCCACCTGGAATTTGGCGCGGGCCTCCTGCCCGTTGGCGGCGGTATCGATCGTGCCGAAGACGGTCAAGACGCTCGACAACAGGTCCCGCATCGAATCGTCGTCGTCGACGACCAGGATTCGCTGTGCCTCAGAAGTCATGGGAATTCCTTTGCACCCATCCCAGGATCCGTTTAGGATCTATCAAGAATCATTCAGGTTTTTATCACAGCTTCAACGACAACGGGAGCAAAATCTCTGTGAAATCCCAGATGGAGTCCGCCTTGGCTTTTTTCCAGGACCCGGGGCTCTATTTCTCCTTGGGCCTGATCGTCGTCGTGCTTTTCGTCTCCCTGGCCGAAAGACTGAAGCTCGAGGCGGAGCTAGGCTGGGCGGTCCTTCGCGGCTTTCTCCAATTGACCCTAGTGGGCTTCGCGCTGGTCTGGGTCTTCTCCTTCGAGCATCTGGGGGTGATCTTGGGGGTCTTGGCGGGAATGACCCTCTTGGCCGGTCTCATCGCCCGGAAGCGCGGCGAGGGCATTCCCCGAGTCTTTCCCATCGTTTCGTTCAGCCTGGCCGTCAGCCTGGTCTTAACCCTTTCCCTTCTTGTCTTGGGGGGTTCGATCGAACCCAAGGCCCGGTTCTTGATCCCCTTGGGGGGGATGATCCTCGGCAATTCGATGAACGGGGCCGGGCTCACTCTTAACCGCCTCAAGGCCGAGATGGAGTTGCGGAAATCGGAGGTCCTCGTCTGCCTCAGCCTGGGGGCCTCGGCCCGGCAATCCGTGCAGAGCCTCCTGAAGGAGGTGCTGCGCGCCTCTCTGATCCCGGCCATCGACACGATGAAGGCCTTGGGGGTGATCTTCATGCCGGGGATGATGGCGGGACTCATCATCGCCGGAAAATCGCCCCTGCTCGCCGTGCGCTACCAGATCATCGTGATGTTCATGCTGATGGCCAGCGCGGCGCTGACGAATCTCTTGGTGGTGTTGATGGGGTATCGGCAATTTTTCAATCGTAGGGATCAGCTGCGGGCGATGTAGGGGCCTCGGGCGAACACAAGGTTCGCCCCTACACGAAGCTCTCGCCGTCGATCCCGGCGGGGATGGGGTCCCCGTGCAATTTCAATATCGAGGGGAACAGGTCCGCCGACCGCACCACCGTACGGTTCAGCTTCACGCTGGAGAAAAGCGGGATGAGCATATGCTCGTCGTGCATCGCGCCGTGCGAGGACTTGTGTTCGGGATACTCGAAGCGCTTGCGCAGGTCGTAGCCCTTGGCGGCGCTCAACACCAAATCCCCGGTGCGGGCCGAGCGGAAGATCTGCGTCAGCTGCACCAGGCTGTCGGGATACTCGCCGTCGGCGCTCAATCTCAAAGCCTCGGATCGCGAAAGAAACTCCGGCGCCGCGCCCAGGCCCAGCGGGTCCCCGCGCAGGTTGCGAAATCTCAGGCCCTCGCCCTCTTCCCGCACCTTGGCCTCGCCCTTCCGGCTCTGCACGTGGACCCAGCCCTCGCGGTCTTGGCTGAGGATGAGGTCCACCGCCGGCTGCTCCAGCAGGCCCGCGACGACGCGGGGGTGCAGCTCGCGCACCTCCTCCAACGAAAGCCGCCCCTCCCAGCTCTCCCGCCCCTTGAAATAGAGGTGGAGCATGGCGTTGCCGCTGACCATGCTGGCCGCCTGGAAGCCGCTCTTGAAGATCTTGGGATAGTAGAAGGTCTTCACGCCCTGCGACTCGAGGAAGGCCGCGACGCCGAAGTGCGTCTTGGTCTCGGAAAGGCCGTGGTCGCTGACGATGAACAGGGCGGTCTCGTCATATTTGCCCTCGCGCTTCAGCTCTTTGGCGATGCGTCCCATCGCGCGGTCGACGGTCTCGTAGGCCTCGAGGGCACTGGGATGCCGCGGCCGGCTCAAGTGCGAATACTCGTCGATGCCCGGGAAGACCATGAAGAGGAATTGGAAATCGCGCTTCACGATATCCAGGCACTTGTCGAGGGCGGCCTGGTCGACCAGGTGCCAACGGTCGGTCAGGTGCGCGTAATACCAATACCAAAGGCGCATATGGGCGGTGACGTTGCCCTCGGAGGGCACCCCGCGGTTGACCGAGCTGAAGATGTTGAAGGAGCTCGGGAAGTGCTCGAAGAGGGTCTTGAGCTCGGGCCGCATGTCCCGGTTCATCAGGAAGCTCTCGAAGCCGACGTAGCTGCGGAAGCGCTCCATCGAGAATTTTTTCCGGGCGTACATGCCCTTGTCGAACCAACGGATGCCGGGCACGTTGCAGGTCCCCGGAAAGCAACCGGTGAGGAAGGGCATGTAGGCCGGCCCGGTGGTCGAGGGAAAGACGCTGGTGGCCTTGGCAAAACCGCCCTCCCCGAGGAAGATCTCGGCGAGGTTGGGCAGACGCCCGGCATCGAGCAGCTCGCGAAAGACGTCGTAGCGCGAGCCGTCGGCAAGCAGGACGATGAAGCGTTTTTTTCGTGGGGTCATCCGGGAATTTCCTCGCCGGGCGGCCCGCCGCCTTCCGCGGCTCGACCGTCGGCCTTGGCCTGGCACAAGACCGTCAAGAGGACTTGGTCTTCAGTTCCTTGAGCTTGTTTTGCATGCGGCGCACCAATTCGCCATAGCCGTTCTTGCTGATGATCGCGTCGAACTGGTAGCGGTAATTTTCGACCAAGCTGGCGTCGTCGACGACCACGTCGAAGATCTTCCAGCCGCCGGGATCTTTTTTCATCTTGTACTCGATGTCGACCTTGACGTTTTCCTTGGGCACCACGACCTTGGTGCGGGTGCGGGCACGCGTCTTTTCCTGCAGATAGGTGTCGCCCAGGTACTGCACCGTGTAGGCCTTACCCCGTGTCTTCGTTTGTTCTTTGGAGAAGAGCGCCTTGGTCTCGAGCAGGTCGGTCATGAGGGCGACGAAATTATTTTGCTCGGCGGCGGAGAGCCCGCCCCAATGCTTGTCGAGGGCCAGGCGGCAGAGCTCGCGCAGGTCGAAGGTGCCGGTGATGATGTCGCGCTTGATCTTGGCGTTGTTGGCCTTATCTTCGGCGCTGAGGTCGGTGCCGGTCTTGTAGGCATCCATCTTCACTTCGATGTCCTGGATCTCGCGGGTCGGCGTGCCTTGCGGGGCGTTCACCTGCCCGTTGGATTGCAGGACTTGGTCCCCGCCCTTCGGCGGCGCCTTCACCGCCGCCGGGGATTCAGCCGAGATCGAAAGAGCGGCGGCGGCCGCGGCCGCGGTCAGAAAAATGTTTCGAAACGAGGCTCGCATCAATTTCACTCCTTATGGGTTCACTCGCCCTGGGCGACGCCGCCCGACTTGAGCTCGAGCGTGGCCACGGCCACGTTGTAGTTAAACACCGATTCGAGGTAGCGCCCCCGCGAGACCAGATAGGCCTGGAGGGCGTCGGAGTAGTCCTTCTTGTCTCCGACCCCGATGTCTACGTTCGTCTTCGTCAAAAAGACGTATTGTCTTGCCAGTTTCATCGCGCGGTAGCCGTTCTCCATGGCCTCGCGCGTCTGCAGGACGCCCAAATAGGCCTCTTTGAGGTCCAATTCAAGCCCTTCGTCGGCGATGCTCTTGTTCAGGGAATTCTTGAAATATTCCGCCTGGGCCGCCCGCGTCTTGGCGAGATAGGATTTGATATTGATCTCGCCCTTGATCCTCAGACCGAAGCCCACGCGGTTAAAGTTAAAGGGATCGTTGAAATCGTCGGTCAGGTCGACGCCGCTGATCGGCTTGACGGTGTGGCCGAACTCGTAGAAGCCGCCGATCCCGATGTCGGGCGCGAGCTTGCGCTTCTCCAGCCGGTATTGGGCCTCGCTGGCCTTGACGCCGATGTCCAGCAGGCGATTCTTCGGGTTGTTCTTTCGATTCCTCTCCAAATAGACCGCGAAGTCCTGGATTTCGAAATCCACCGGCGTCAGGTGCTCGTCCTGGATGGAAAATTCGGTCCCCCGCTCCATGCCCAACTGGATGCGCAGCCCCTCCCGAGCCAAGGCGGCCTTCTTGTCGACGTCGAGGATGCGGTTGAGGGCCTCGTAGCGGAACAGCTTCAGGCGCACCAAGTCGACCGGGTCCGTGGCCTCGGTGCTGCTCTCCCGCCGCTGCACCTCGTTGGACAAGTGCCGGTTGGCGTCCTCGAAGAGCTGCCGCACGTCTTTCGCGAGCAGCAGGCCGTAATAGAGCTGCTTGACCTTGAGGACGACGTCGTTCTGCTTCTCGATCTTTTTCTCTTTTTCGGCGGCAATGCCGTGCCGGGCCAGCTCTTGGGCGATGCCGATCTTGCCGAAGGTGTAGAGCGGGATGCCCAGCGAGATCTTGCCGCGCTGCCCGAAGGTGACGTCGCCCTCGAAGAAGCTGCTGACCGCGCGGTCCGCGTCGCGCGGCGCGGGGAAAGAGAGGAATTCGTACTCGAAGACGGGAATGCCGCGGGGTTGGGCCTCCTTCAACTTGCTCTGCGCGACTTCCATGTCGTAATCCTTGGCCCGCACCTCGCGGTTGTTGAGCAGAGCCATCTTCACGCAGTCGTCAATGCTGAGGCGCGGTCCCGCACCCATCGGCACCTCGGGCGGCGGACCGAGCGTGGAGGCCTTGTCCTCCCCGGTGAAACCGCCCGGCATGGAGGGCATGGTCTCGGGCATCTCCATATCTTCCGAGATCGAGGGCGCGGACTCCGCGCCGGCTCGATGGCCGGAGATCTCGGTCTTCTCGGCCCCGGCGTGGCCCGGCAGGAGGCCGAGGCTCATCGCGGCGGCGAAAAGTGCGAAGGATTTTCTGAACTTGACCCGAATCACGCCGCCCATCCATCTACAAAATCCTTAAGAGAATCAAGGAATAACATTCGAGAGGAACCCCCCGCCCCCTTTTCTTCCTTAAAGCCCTAAAATTTTTGGGAAATTTACTCTCGGCGGGTGTCGACTTCCTTGGCGTCCACCGAGGCGGGCTTGAGCGGGAGGGTGAAGAAGAACTGCGAGCCCTCCCCCTTCTTCGACTCGACCCAGATTCGGCCGCCGTGGCGCTCGACGATCTTCTTGGCGATGGCCAGGCCCAGGCCGGTACCGCCGTAGGAACGGGTCAGCTCGCCGTCGGCCTGGCGGAAGTCCTCGAAGATGAGGTCCTGATCCTGGCTGCCGATCCCGATGCCGTGATCGTAGACGCAGACCTTCAGCATGTCGCCGTGCCGGCTGCTGCGGACGCCGATCAGGTTGGGCGCATCGTGGCGGGAAAACTTGATCGCGTTCTCGACCAGGCTGGCGAAGACCTGGCGGATCTGCCCCTCGTCGCCGTAGACCGTCGCGATCCCCTCGAGGTCGATGCGCATCTGGATATTCTTCTCGCGCAGGACGTCCTCTACCTCGGAGGCGAGGCCCTCAAGGGTCTTGCTTAAGTCCACCTTGCGGATCTCGGCGGGCCCTCCCTTGCTCTGGAATTGCGTGAACTGGATGATTTGGTTCACGACCTCCAGCAGTTCTTTGCCGGCGGAATGGATCATCTCAACATAGCGCCGCTGATCGTCAGTGAAGTTGGCGTTGGACTCGGGGTCGAGCAGGACCTCGGTTAGGCCCAGGATGCCGTTGAGCGGCGTGCTCAGCTCGTGCGATACCGTGCTGACGAATTGAGTCTTCAGCTTGGCGACCTCCGCGAGCTGGAGGTTTTGCTTGGCGACGGACTCGAAGAGGATCGCGTTGTCGACCGAGATCGAGGCCATGGTGATGAGGACGCCCAGCAGGTCGAGGGTGGCCTCGGAATAGGCCTCACCGTCACGGCGGCTGCCCAGGGCGAAGAGGCCTAAAAATTTGTTTTCGGCCGTCATCGGAAACACGGCCTCGGCGTTGACGCCGGTCATGAAGTGCAAGCCGGCCTCCTTCACGTCGATGAGGCGGCGGTCCTGCAGCAGGATATGCTTGGTCATCGGTTTGAGGGTGCGCGCCAGGTACTGGATGAAGGGGTCGTGAGCGGAGAATTGCAGGATGAGCGGCTCGCCGCCGACGCTCTCGCGGACCACGAAGGCCTTGATGCCGGTCTCTTGCAACAGGATGTTGCCGCTGCGCACCTCGGCGATCTCGGTCAGGGTGCGGAGCAGGTTTTTCAGCAGGTCCTTGAGGTCGAGGATGGAACTTAGTTCTTTCGAGTAGGTGCGAAAGGTCTCGAGGAGGCTGCGTTCCCGGCTGCGCTTCGAGAAGAGCATGGCTCGTATCTAATGAAAGCGGGCGGCCGGCGCAATGGGTTTTGGGCGAAAAAAAAGGCCCCCGAGGGGGCCTTTTGGAAAATCACCGGCGAGCGATTATTCGATGCCCAGTTTGCGGAAAAACTTGGTGGTAAAACCGGTCGAATTGACAGTATTGGTGGTCGTTTGAGGAGCCGGAAGCGCGGTGATGCCGCCGCTCGCCGCAATCCCAGTGTTGGCGGTAACTCCAGTGTCGATAATCCCGTTGGCCGCCTCGACGCGCCGGGCCTCAATGGGGCCGGTGATTTCCACGCTCTCTCCGATTTTGACGATGTCCTTGTCCTTGGTGACCGTCACCACCCCATTCTCGATGGTGATCTTCAGGCCTTGGCCTTCCACCACGTAGCTGCCACCCTCCACACGGGTGTTAAAGCTCTGGGCGACTTCGTCTCCCGTAATCGCCGTGATACCACCGCTGGCATGAGAGAGCGCAGGCAAGATCATTCCGATCGTCAATAGCAGGGCTAGTGTTCCGAGCAGCTTAATCTTCATAAATCCTCCAATTCCCAATCAGGATCGATTTCGTGATGAGATAATGCAATTATGGAACCAACCGGGGGCAATTCAATAATATCAAATTATTCTAGTAACTTAGACACGAACTGCCGAAGACTGGCCCAATAAACCCCTCGTTTTATTATCGAAAATACACCGCCAGAAATTGCGAGTCTCGCGTAATTTTTAAAATTATTAATAATTTTATATAGTTAAAAAACAAGCGGGCTTGTCAAGAAAATGACAAGGAAAACGAGGCCTTACCAAGATGAGAAAATCAGCCTAGCGCGCAGGGCCGGCGCTTGAAGAATCTGAAGAATTCCAAGGTCTTAACAGATCCAAACCATCCAAGACCAAACGAAAGGTCCCCGATCCATCTTCAGCCACCCCTTTGTGCAGGTAGGCCCTGCCGGGCGGCAAATAGTATGGGCCTAAGGGGGTACGCACGCTCCCTCCTGCCATGACGGCCAGGGTGGGCAGACGATCGTCGACGGTGAATTCTCGAACGTTCCCCAGATTGTCCCGGGTTCCATAGAGCGTGAAGTCCCGGTGCCACTCGACGCCGCGCGGATGCGTCCCGACCGGCAACGGATAGATGTCTTCCATGTTGGAGTGGGCCAGCCGGGAGGCCACCGAGTTGGGGTCGTTCTCGTAGCCCCAGGGATAGGTGAGCGGCAAAGAACCACGCACCAACTTTTCGTTTTCCTCGGGACGAATCATCCGGTACGGCAGGCCGTCGCGCTCGGCACGCCATTGCACATAAGCGCGGGCGGAATCCAGATCGATGGAGCTGATCGGTTGATCCGCCATAATGGGGTCGTTGCGCGCGTCCATTTGCCCGATGGGGTTCTCGAGTCGATACCCACCCTTTCGGTCTGAAACGATTTTCCAGGAATAGGTGAAGCCCGACCAAGTGCTGAATAGGTGTTTGACCGCCGTCGTCATGTTCATCTTCTCTTCCCTCCTCAAGCGGCGGTATTCTTGGAAGGGATTCAGGCGTTTTTCCTCGGCCGGATTGGTGGCGCGAGGGATATGCCGTTGCGCCTCCTCGCGACGCCCCTGGCGAAGCAAATCTTCGACGAACTCGACGTATTCACCGACCGTCACCGGGTCGCGGGAGACCAGGAAGGTGTCGAAATGAACACTGCGTTTCGGCGCGCTGTAGAAATGGTCCGGGGCGCCCTCGTAATCGAAATCGATGCCGATGGTCGCGGGACCGCGATGGACCACTACCATCTCCTTTTGCCTGCGCAGCCTTTCAACCTCGTTGTCTGCCGGGTTTTTAGGTTCCAGCGCACGACGAGGCACCAATTCCAGGTCCAAGGCGAGCCTTTGGCTGCCCAAGATGCCGTGACGGATATTCTCCAAGCCGATTTCCATCGGCACCCGCATGGTCTGGTAGCCGGGGTGCGAAACCTCGAAGACGTAATAACCCGCCCTCAGCCGCAAATTGGAAAGCACCTCGTTCATTGAACCGCTGGCGATAGGGGCGCCTTCGCGGAAGGTATCCAGCTCTTCACCCGAGGTCTCCCGAATTCGCTCGAAAGGCGTCACCCTTAGCGAGGCTCCCGCCAATTCCGGATTGCCCGGTTCCAAGCCGAAGGCCCGCAGGCTCAAGGGAATGGCCCCTTCCAAGGCCTGGCGATAGGCGTCGATGCGGTCGGATTCCAACTCGGCCTTCGGAATCGCCACGTCATAGCGCCGGACGGTCTCGCTCAAGGCATTGCGCTCAGCGCTGTCCATGCGATCGCCGCCGTCCACCAACAGCTCGTAGCTGGCGCGGGCGATCATCTTCTTGGCCTCCGGCCAGGGATTCCCTCGCGTCGTCTCGATGATGGAAGTCACGATGTCGCGCAGGCCCTGGCGCCAAGCCGAACGCAAATGCCGGCGATCGCGGATCGTCCGCTTCATCTCGGTCCATTGATCGGGATTGAGCTGCGAGGCGATGGTGAACTTGCTCCAGGCTTCCTGCATCTGTCGTTCGATCTCCGCCATGCGCACCGTCCGGATTTGGCTGAGACGCGCGTACTCGGTCCTCGCGGGCGCGAGCAGCACGTCGTGCATCATCTCCCGAGCGGTTTGGTATCGCGCGGCGGGGTCCGGATCCATCGCCTTGCGCGCCACCCGCTCCAACTCGTACACGAAATCCGGCATGGGATCGCTGGAGACTTCCCGGAAAGTCGGTGGCTCGACCTTGGCCCTTTGTTCCGGATGGGACCATAAAATAGGCGCATGCGGATTAAAGATGGTCCGCTGATATTCGACGCCGTTGATGAGGTGGGTCTCTCTCGCCGGCACCCGGGCGGGCTCGCCCAACGCCGGATCGCCGTTTCGATAAGTGGCGAAGGGATGCAGCCCGGTCATGGACTCGTACAACATGACCCCCAGGGCAAAGATATCCGGAGAACGAAAATTGCCGAGGGGTTTGGAAAAAAGCGTCTCGGGGGCGATATATCCGATTGTCCCCTGCCAGACGCCCGCCTGGGTAATGTTCTCCGCCTGCACGGACCTCGCAGGCATGCTCAAGCGGCTGCGTGGAGAATCGGGGGCATCCGAGTCATGCCCGTTGGCGCCCTCGGCCTGGCGTTTGGCCAATCCGAAATCCATCAGCAACACGTTCCCCTCGGGAGTGACGCGTACGTTCGCCGGCTTCAGATCGCGATGCACGATGCCGTCCTCATGGATGGAATCGACCGCCTCGCAAAGCTTCGCAAAAAGTTCCAGGCGCCTCTCCGCCGGGAAGTCGCGAAGGACCTCCGGATTTTCACGGGTGATGCCGTAGAGAATAGAATGGAGATCCCGGCCGGGGACATAGCGCATGACCGGAACCCGCAGCCCGCCTTCCACCATCTCGATCACGTCGTAAACCGGCACGACGAAGCGGACGTCGAGGTTGGCGCCGATCTTCACCTCGCGGTCGAAGCGCCGCAGGTGCTCCGGCTCAAACAGGCCGGCCTTCGGGATTTTGATTACCGCCGCCCTGCCCAGCTCGCGATCCATCACTTCCCAGACATCGCCCATCCCCCCGCCGCCCAGATGCCGCACCACCTCGTAACGCCCGCCGGGCCCCAGCCGATTTCCGGGAACCAAATTTGTCGGATCAGCGGGCACAGCCGCCGCGCGCTGAGCCGTCAGGCCTTGCGGCGGGCCTCCACGAAGGAGCGCACGCACAGGATCACGAACACGAGGCACAGCGCCGCCGTCAGCGACTGGCCGGCGACCGCTGCGGGGCGCGCGAGCGGCTCGCCGG
>SZOV01000035.1 GCA_030263375.1 Deltaproteobacteria bacterium PRO3 | reverse complement strand
AATATGTAGGGGCGAATCCAAGTTCTTTCCCGTTGCCGAAAAGGGCCAAATCCCTTACAGGCCAAAACAAATTGCCGAATTCTAAGATGTTTGGCATAATCGCTCTCGCACTCCCCAAGGGCAAAATTAAAAGAAAATATGTCAGGGATTCCGGGGCAGCCTTCCAAAACTCTCCGTCCGCCGTATCGAGTGGTGATCGTGGACGACCATCCCTTGGTCCTTTGGGGCCTTACGAGTCTCCTTCAAAAGGCGGGAAATTTCGAGATCTGCGCCCATGCCGAAAATCCCGAACAGGCCATGGCCTTAATCGGAAAATTTCAACCCGACATCTCGATTCTCGATCTCTCGCTCAAGGGAAAGATCGCCATCGATCTCATCAAGGATCTTCGTCACATGTTTCCCACCCTCAAAATCCTTGTACTTTCCGTCTACCTCGAGCCCTCGATGGTGAAACAGGCTATTCAAGTCGGAGCCTCAGGATATTTTTCCAAGGAAGACCCCACGGACCTGATTCTCGAAGCCTTGGCCCATCTATGCCACGGTATTCCCTACCTAAGCCCAGCCATCGCGAAGCGGATAGGGAAAATCGAACCTTCCGGGAACGAGAGACTCGGAATTGAAAAGCTGAGCGCCCGGGAATTTCAGATCTTCAAGGCCATCGGCGAGGGTGTCTCACTCAAAGAAATCGCCCACGAAGCCGGGCTCAGCCCCAAGACTGTCGAAACTTATTGCCAAAAGATCAAGAATAAATTTCACCTCCGAGATGGACGGGAACTCTCCCGCTTCGCCACCCTTTGGTACTGGAAAAGCCAGGGATCGGGAATTTCCTGACTTCCTCAAAAACGCTCGTCCCTTCAATAATCGCTTTCCACCATCAAGAGGACGGAAGGTCAAATGAGCCGGACTTTCTCGTTCTCCAGACAACCAGGAGGGCATTATGAAAAAAAAATCGATTCCCAAGTTCGTGGCGGGATTGCTAGCGCTTGGCCTCGGCATGGCAACTCCCGCCGCGCACGGTAGCGACAGCTTTAATTTTTGCGGCGGTTACGATCAGGAGCCCAACTCCATCGTCGACCTGCCAGAAGACAACGCCATGCACTTCGATCCGGAATTGGGTTATGCGGAATACGAGCAGTTTTACTGGAACGGCATCCTCCGGACTCCCGGTGGCAAACGCTACGCTTATTTCCTCATCATCTACCAATTCACCGTAGGAGATTATCCCTTCCAATTTCCGGTGCGGGCAGCCGCAGGCGCGATCCAGGATCTTCAGACCAAGGTCATGTACAAGGATAGCTACTTTGACTTCTCCAGTGGCCAGGCATATCCCTTGCCCACTCAAACCGGAAGCTTTGATTTTGAGCTGAGCAATCCCGACCCTAACTCCAATTTCCACATCAAGGCGACCGGCAAGAACGGCGTCGATAAATTGGAAATGACCTTCACCGACGGCAGCAACCTATCGCTTATCGTGGACAACGTGAAGAATCCCCAGACAAACTTTCACAACGGCTTCATGAGATATTGCGATGCGACGCTCAATCCCGAATGCGATCCCTTCACGCCTTCGCCCGACGGGGTGTTCGGCCATGGACTCAATTTCGGCGAACCTGGATACCATGGCGAGCACTACTATTACTCGCGCCCTCGGATGGCCGCAGCCGGAAAGGTCCAAGTCCCAGGCGGGCCGAAACGTGTGGTGGTGGGCGACAGTTGGTTCGACCGGGAATTCGGAACCTTTATCCAGGATCTCCAATGGGTTTGGTTCTCGATACGACTCGACACCGGCGAAGAAATCAACGTCTACGATATTCGCAACTATCCACAACCCACCATCTCGGAAGAAACTTGGATGACCGGAGAGCCCATCGTGCAGAGCGCCACCTTCCAAGGCGCTCCGACGAGCTGCGAACGCGTTGAACTCTTCGGAAACTCGGCTCCGGATGGAGGCAACGGCGGCGTCGGTGACTTCGAGCTGACCTTCTCGGGGGGAGAATACGGAAGCAGCCGGACTTTCTTGTGGCCGACCCAGTACACTTTCAGCGTGCCCTCGAGGGACCTCGATTTGGACATCACGCCCGAATTCACGGACCAGGAATTCTTCATCGTCGGAGTATTCACTCCATACTGGATCGGCATCGCTAACGTGACCGGGACCCGCGACGGCGAGCCCGTCACCGGCCATGCTTACATTGAAGCGGCGACCAAATGCTGCAACGGTGACGACGGGGATGACCTTCCGCCGGTCCATCCCTAGCCGCGTTGCCCAAAAGGCCTTGAAACACTGGGCGGTCCGCGTCTTAACGCGGACCGCCCCCTTATATTTATGAATCCCTCACTGGCAATCAGCCTCGGCCGGTATCATTGGATCCTCGCCATTCTGGCGAGCCTGCTCACGCTCTGGTTTTATCGAAAGAAACGCGTAGCCCGGCGCCGCGAGTTAGCTCTTCAAGAGCGCCTGGAAATGCTCCAGGCCATCATCGACAACACGACGGCGCTTATCTACGTCAAGGATCTCGAGGGCCGCTTGATACTTTTCAACGAGCCATTCCTGGCGATTGGGAGGATGAAGAAGGAGGAGATTCTCGGCAAAACCGATCACGAATTTCTCCCCAAGAAGATTGCGGACATGTTTAGGGAACACGATCTTCAGGTGATTCGGAGCGGAAAACCGATCGAGTTCGAGGAGGTCGTGCCATCACCCAGCGGGATGCTTACCGGTCTTTCTTTCAAATTCCCTCTCTTCAAGCCGAACGGAGAAATTTTCGCGATGGGCGGAATCAGCACCGACATCACCCCGCGCAAAAACCTGGAACGGGAGCTCAAAGCCGCCAAGGAGGAATTGGAGCGGAGATTCCAGGAGCGCACCGAAGAGCTCGATAATTCCCAGCGGCGGCTGCGCAACCTGACGGTTTACCTGGAAACGGTGCGCGAGGAGATCGACGAGCTTAAAGCCTTGGAACAGGATTTGCGAATAAAGCACCGGCATCTCGAGAAAGAGGTGGTGGAAATCAGCGACCGGGAAAGATCCCGGATCGGCCAAGACCTACACGACAATTTATCCCAGCATCTTTTTGGAATCTCCGCCCGGATGGTTCTATTAGAACGCGGGCTTCACGAAGAGAACTCGTCCCAGCTTCAGGTGTCGCAGGAGATCGCTGTGGAGATCCGGAAGCTTATTTCGAAGACAAGAAAATTCTCGCAGTCGCTCTTTCCGATCAGCTTGGACAAAGAGGATTTCCCGAGCGTCCTCCAGGGCTTGGCCGATCAAGTCCAGCACCTATTCGGTGCGACTTTAGTCTTTAATGAGAATATCAAAAGCGACTTGAGCCCGGAGAAGACCATCCATCTCTATCGGATCATTCAAGAGGCGATCAGCAACAGCATCCGCCACGGCTACGCCAATCGCATTGAAGTCTCCCTCCGGAAGGAAGGCGGAAAAACACAGCTCGAAGTGCGGGACGACGGAATCGGCATTCCCGACCAACCGAAGAAAGGGGACGGTATGGGGCTTCATATTATGGAATACCGTTCCAAACTGATCGGCGGCGGGATCGAGATCCGGCGACATGAGGCGGGTGGTACCGCGGTCATCTGTTACTACTGAAGCTCGAATTTTTATCCAGCCGGGTTTCCCCGAAAACTCCGATCCTCTCCCCTTACCCCGTCCTAAATTCCTATTTGTTCAGCGCCGACTAAACGGACTTGATCGTCGAGAGGAATTTCTGGAAGGGCCGGGTGTAGATCTCGAACTGCTCGGCCGGGAAGCTGGCCGTCAGGTTGACCGCCACGTCCCCCTTGAGGAAGCTGACCTGGATTTGCTGGACCTTCTGGCCCGGCTTGATGTTTTTCAAGACCTCGGCGTTGGGACCCAGCATTTGCTTCATGGCGGCCAGGTCCCAGGCGCAGACCATCTGCATGGCCGGCACCCCGGCGATGCTGATCTCGCGCTCGTCCAAGATTTGGAAGGTCTGGATTCCGCGGGCCTTCACCGCCTCTTTGATCTTGCCGAAATAGGTCGCCAAATCGGTCGGCTGGGCGAGTCGCTCCTTGGTGATGATGATGTTGGGCCGGACGTTCTTGTCCGTCGAGGGGATGGTGAGCGTCACCATGCCTTGGTCCTGCCAATTGGAGGGGACGTCGAATTCCAGGTCGTTGAGGACTACTTTGCCCATGGGAGAGACTCCTTTTCCAAACAATTTCGCAAAAGCGTAGCATGGCCCTTCGAAGCCCGCCAAGCAATAAAATTAAGCCTTATTCCGTTAGGTTAGGAACCGAGGCCGAATGACGTGACCTCGCCGGATCTCCGCTTGGAACACCACCGCTCATTCCCCAAACTCAGACACTTCGATACTTCGACACTTTGGCACTTGGCATAAGCCCTAGACGTCGAGGTTGCGGACCTTGAGGGCGTTGTTCTCGATGAACTCGCGCCGCGGCTCGACCTGGTCGCCCATCAGGACGGTGAAGATGTCGTCGGCCTCGACCAGGTCGTCGACCCGCACTTGGAGCAGGGTCCGGGTCTCGGGGTTCATGGTGGTCTCCCAGAGCTGCTCGGGGTTCATCTCGCCCAGGCCCTTGTAGCGTTGGATGTACTGGCCCTCGCGGCCGCTCGCCAGGACGAAGTCCTTGACCTCGCGCAGGTTGTTGAAGGCCTGCCGTTTTTCGCCGGCCTGGACCTCGTAGGGGCCCTCCCCCAGCTCGGCGAGCTCCCCCTGGATGGCGCGCAGCTCGTGGATCTCGGGGGACTCGAGCAGCGTGAGGTCGATCACCGTCTGTCGGGTCATGCCGCCGTAGAGGGTGCGGTAGACCAGGCGCTGGGCGCTGTGCTCCTCGTCCTTCTCGGTGTCCAGGCCGAAGTCCTTCAGTTCGGGGTAGAAGCGCGTCAGGTAGGCCGCCAGCTTGTCGGACTCGGCGTCCATCTTCTTGGGGTTTTTCAGGGTCTCGGGGCTGAACTCGGTGGCCATGATCAGGGCGTCGATCAGCCGGGGGTCGGCCTTCTGGCGCATGCCCGCCAGGATCTTGTCGTACTTGAGCAGGGTGCGGGTCAGTCCGGAGAGGGCCTTGCCGACCAGCTCTTTCTTTTTGGCCTTGAGCTTCAGGTCCTCGACGCCCAGCTCGATCAGGTATTCCTCGAGGGCGCCTTCGTCCTTCAAGTATTTTTCCTGCTTGCCCCGCTTGGCTTTGTAGAGCGGCGGCTGGGCGATGTAGAGGTAGCCGCGCTCCACCACCTGCGGCATCTGCCGGTAGAAGAAGGTCAGAAGCAGCGTGCGGATGTGGGCGCCGTCGACGTCGGCGTCGGTCATGATGATGATTTGATGGTAGCGCAGCTTTTCGACGTCGAAGTCGTTCTCGCCGATGCCCGCGCCCAAGGCGGTGATCAGGACGCGGATCTCCTCGCTGGTCAGCATCTTGTCGAAGCGGGCCTTCTCGACGTTGAGGATCTTGCCCTTGAGCGGGAGGATCGCCTGGTTGCGCCGGTCGCGGCCCTGCTTGGCGGAGCCGCCGGCGGACTCGCCCTCGACGATGTAGAGCTCGGAAAGCGCCGGGTCTTTCTCCTGGCAGTCGGCCAGCTTGCCGGGCAGCGAACCGATCTCGAGGGCGCTCTTGCGCCGCACCAGGTTGCGGGCATTGCGCGCGGCGATGCGGGCCCGCGCCGCCTCGACGATCTTGTTGCCGATCTTGCGGCCGATCGAGGGGTTTTCTTCGAAGAGCTGCGTCAATTTTTCGCCCACCACCGACTTGACCAGGCCCTCGACCTCGGAGTTGCCCAGCTTGCCCTTGGTTTGGCCCTCGAACTGAGGGTCGGGGATCTTGATCGAGATGACCGCGGTCAGTCCCTCGCGGATGTCCTCGCCCTCGACGCCCTCGTCCTTGAGCGACTTGAGCAGGCCCTGGTTGGTCATGAAGGTGTTGAGCACGCGGGTTAACGCCGATTTGAAGCCGGTGACGTGGGTGCCGCCGTCGTGGGTGTTGATGTTGTTGGCAAAGGAAAAGATGTTTTCGGCGTAACCGTCGTTCCACTGGCAGGCGATCTCGACGATGCACTGGTCTTTCTGCGCCTCGAAGTAGATCGGCTTGGGATGGAGCGGGGCCTTGCGCTGGTTGAGGTGCTCGACGAAGCTGACGATGCCCCCCTCGTACTGAAACAGGTGGTTCTTGCCGCTGCGCTCGTCGACGATCTCGATCTTGATGCCCTTGTTGAGGAAGGAGAGCTCGCGCAGCCGGTTGCTCAGGATGTCGAAGCTGTACTCGGTGGTCTCGAAGATCTCGGGGTCGGGCTTGAACCAGATCTTAGTGCCGCGCTTGGCCGACTTGCCGGTGGCCTCGAGCGGGGCGGTCGGGACGCCGCGCTTGTAGCGCTGGTGGTAAACCGTACCGTCGCGCTTGATCTCGAGGTCGAGTTCGATGGAAAGCGCGTTGACGCAGGAGACGCCGACGCCGTGCAGGCCGCCGCTGACCTTGTAGGCGCTGTGCTCGAACTTGCCGCCGGCGTGCAGCTTGGTGAGGACGACCTCGGCGGCCGAAACCTTCTCGGTAGGGTGCATGTCGACCGGGATGCCGCGGCCGTTGTCCTCAACCGTGATCGAGTTGTCGATGTGGATGACGACCTTGATCGCGTCGCAGAACCCTGCCAGCGCCTCGTCGATGGAGTTGTCGACCACCTCGTAGACCAGGTGGTGGAGCCCCGCCGAGCCGGTCGAGCCGATGTACATGGCCGGTCGCTTGCGGACCGCGTCGAGCCCCTCCAGGACCTTGATGGAACTCGCGTCATAAACCCCGCTGGGGGCCGATTCGGTGTTGTTTGCGGGTGGCAAGATTCCTCCTTGAGGAGAGGCCCGATGCCTCCGAACGAAGGGGTCGAGGCATCCTTAAAAACCGGTTCATTCCGGGGTGGAAACGGCCACAAGCCCCTGAGGGCCGCGGCCGCCGAAGATGCTTGGCTGTAGCATAGGGGGGGATAATTGTAAAGCTGGCCCAAGGCGCAATTTCACTCGCTCAGCCGCCCCTCCCGCACCGTGAAAGTCCGGGCGTGCAGGGCGGCGTAGGCCCCCTGTTGGGCGCTGGTCAGGAGGGTCTGGGCCTTCAGCTCGCCGAGCATGTCGAGCAGCAGTCCCTGGTGCCGGGCGTCCAGCTCACTGCCCAGGTCGTCGAGCAAGAAGACCGGCGCCCGGCCGCTTTGGGCCTGGAAGAGGTCCGCCTCGGCCAGCTTGAGGGCGATGACCAGCATGCGCTGTTGGCCCTGCGAGGCGATCTCCTTGAGGGGGTGTCCTCCCAGGGTGGCGGCCAGGTCGTCGCGCTGGGGGCCGAGCAGGGTCAGGCCGCGACGGCGCTCTTCCGCCCGGACCCCTTCCAATGTTTCCAACAGGTCCTCGAGGGCCAAGGCGCCCCGCTCGCAGAGGGGCCCCGCCCAATGCCAATTCAGGTCGACCGTCTCGCCCAAGAGGTCTTGGAAACGCCTGGCCCAAGGTCCCCGCAGGGCCTCCAGGTAGGCCTCACGCTCCCGCATCAGGGCCAGGGCGCCCTCCGCCCATTGCCGGTCGAAGCTCGCCAGCAACTCCGGCGGCCCGCCCCGCTCCAGCAGCTGGTTTCGCTGGCGCAAGATCCGCTGGTAACGCGAGAGGAGCGTCGCAGAGCCGGGGCGCTGCACGGCGATCGCGTGGTCGAAATAGCGGCGCCGCGCCTGGGGCGGACTGCGAAACAGCATCGCCGAATCCGGCGTGAAGACCAGGACCCGCAAGCTGGCCTGCACGGGCGCCAGGCGGACGATCGATTTTCCCTGAAACTCGACCTCGCGGCCCTGTGGGGTGAGCCGCATCGCCAGGCGGTGCTCCAGTCCCTCGTGGGACCAGGCGGCCTTAAGTTCGGCGCGCTCGCGGCCGAAGCGGATCAAATTCTCCGATTCGCTGCCCCGGAAGGAGCGCCCATTGGCCAGGTAGTAAACGGCCTCGAGGAAATTGGTCTTGCCTTGGGCGTTTTCCCCCTCGAGGACGTTGAGCCCAGGAGCCAAGGTCCAGTCCTGGCCGGCAATATTGCGGAAATCGCGGATGTGAAGGGCCTCGAGCGCCACCGCTTAGAGCCGCATCGGCATGATCAGGCTTAAGAAGCCCTTGTCGACCTCGGAGCGGATCAGGCAGGGACTGACCTCGTCCTTGAGCTCGAGCTTGACCGTCTCGTCCTCGAGCACCGAGAGGACGTCGAGGAAGTAGCGGTAGTTGAAGCCCACCTCGAGGTGCTTGCCCTTGTACTGGCACTCGACCTCCTCGCGGGCCTCGCCCAGATCTGGATTGGAGCACATCAGCTCGAGCTGGCCGCTGTTGAAGGTGAGCTTGACCCCGCGGTTGTGCTCTTGGCTGAGCAGGGAGACGCGGCGCAGGGCGCCGACCAGCTGGGCCTTGGGGAGCAGCGCGCTTTGGTCGTTCTTGGCGGGGATGACCTGGCGGTAATCGGGAAAATCCCCCTCGATCAGGCGAATAAACAGCGTGACCGGCCCGCGTTGCACCATGACGTTGCGGCCCTCGATGGCGATGGGGAGCACGCCGTCCTCTTCTTGGATCAGCTTTTGGAGTTCGAGCACCCCCTTGCGCGGCAGCAAGACGCCCTTGGCGAGGGGGAAATTTTGGGTCATGGCCCGCTCGGACCAGCTGAGGCGATGCCCGTCGGTCGCAACCATCCTAAGCTTCTTGTCCCCCGCCGCCTCGAGGAAGACGCCGTTCAGGTTGTACTTGGTCTCGTCGGTGGAGACGGCGAAGAGGGTCTTTTCGATCATGGCCTTGAGGGCCGGGGCGTCCAGGCCGACCAGGCTTTTCTTGGCCAACTCGGGCATGGAGGGAAATTCCTGGGGGGAAAGCCCGACCATCTTGAACTTGGAGGAACCGGCGGCGATCTCTAGCCAGTGGTCGTCGCGGCGCTTGATGGTGATCTGCTCGGAGGTGATCTCGCGGGCGATGTCGTAGAGGTTTTTGGCGGGGACGGCGACTTGGCCCGCGTGCTTCACCTGAGCTGGCAACTCGACCGTGATGCCCACCTCGAGGTCGGTGGCGCTGATCTTAAGCTTGTCTTGGGAGCATTCCAAGAGGGCGTTGCTGAGGATGGGCTTGGTGGTCTTCTTCTCGACGACGTTTTGGGTCCAATAGAGACCCTGCTTGAGTTCTTCCCGGGAGACTTTGATTTCCATGGAGAGCTCGTCCCTTTCTCGATTCCCACAGCCATTCTCTATTAAGGAATCGGGTATATATTTAATAAGTCACCGTACTAGGCCTTGTGGAGAGGTGGATAAGCCGCCTAAGCCCCCGCTTTAGGAGGCAATTGTCCTGAGGAAAAGCTTGGGACAATCGCGGCGACTTGCGCCCCTTTTGGGGACGATATTTCCTTCCACAGTCCATCCCCAATTCCTCCCTGAGTTTTGTCCACACCTCCAAAAGCACAGGCCTGCGATGAAAGCAAGGGCCTGGGCATCGCGTATCGAGGAAAAAATAAAGGATAAAAGTCTTAGGCGATCTCGGTCTGCAGGATCTTCTCGAGGGAGGAGATCTCGTTGCGCAGGGTCAGGTCCTGCTGGAGGAGTCTCTCGATCTTTTGCACCGCATGGACCACCGTGGAGTGGTCTTTGCCGCCGAACTTCATGCCCAGCTCGGGAAAGCTCGATTTGACGTGCTTGCGGCAGAGGTACATGGCGATCTGGCGCGGTACGGTCAGGACCTTGAGGCGCCGCGGGGATTTGAGGTCGCTGATCTTCACGTTGTAGTGGTCGGCCACCAGCTTTTGAATCGCCTCGATGGTGAGGGCCCGCGAGCGGTCGGGAATGAGGTTTTTCAGGATTTCCCGGGCCATCTCGATGCTGATCTCGTTGCCGGAGAGCGAGGAGAAGGCGCTCAGCCGGATCAGGGAACCTTCGAGCTCGCGCACGTTGTTGCGGATGTGGGTGGCGAGGAACATTGCGACCTCGTCGGGCAGCGCGATGCGGTCTTCCTCGGCCTTCTTGCGCAGAATGGCCACGCGGGTCTCGGTGTCGGGGGCCTGGATGTCCGCGATCAGTCCCCATTCGAAGCGCGAGCGCAGCCGCTCTTCCAGCTGGGGGATGTCCTTGGGAAAGCGATCGGAGGTGACCACCACCTGGCGGCGCGACTCGTAGAGATAATTGAAGGTATGGAAGAATTCTTCCTGAGTCCGCTCTTTGCCGGCGATGAATTGGATGTCGTCGATCAGCAGGACGTCGCAGGACTCGCGGTATTTCTTGCGGAACTCGAACATTTTCTCGTAGCGGATGCTGTTGATCAGCTCGTTGGTGAAGTGCTCGGCGTGGACATAGAGCACCTTGAGCTGCTTCTGGGTGCGGAGGATCTCGAGGCCCACCGCGTTGAGCAGGTGGGTTTTGCCCAGTCCCACCCCCCCGTAGATGAAGAGGGGGTTGTAGGCCAGCGAGGGCAAGTTGGCAACCGCCCGCGAGGCGGCGTGGGCGAACTGGTTGGAGTTGCCGACCACGAAGGTGTCGAAGGTGTACTTGGGATTGAGGCCCTCCTGGGCCTTTTTCGGGCCGGGCGCCTCCGCGGCGGCCGGGGTCTCGGCCTCCAGGGGCTCCGGCGCGGCTTCGGGGGCCGGTGCGGCCTCCTCGACGATGCGGAAGGCCACCTCGTGCTCCAGGCCGGTGACCTTGAAGAGCTCGTACTTGATCAGGTTGAGGTAGTTTTCGGTGATCCAGTCGCGGATGAACTTGTTGGGGACCTCAATGGCCAGGCGCTGGTCCTCGCCGAGGCGGAAGGTGGCGGGCTTGATCCAATTATTATAGTTGAGGCCGCTGATCTTGGTCTGAAGCGAGGCGATCACTTTCTGGATGGTATCGTTCATGGGCAGCGGCAATAATCCACAGAGTTATCCACGATTGTGGAAAACAAAGTTATCCAATTATTTCAACAATTTACGGTATAATTTTCGTGAAAAATCCCCTAATTTACACAATGCGTCATCCCATGGCGGCCGAGGCGCGCTGCAGGAAGAGGTTGTGGACGATTTTTTCTCGGGGATCGCGGGCCGTGGGAGCGGCGCCGGTGGGAAAGGCATCTCTCTTAAAGGGCGGGTCAAAAAGCTTTTATAATTTTGTCCTCAAAAATTCATCTTACCCTCCCAACGATCGGGGCCACCGGAGATGGCGCTCGTTTGGGATCCAAAATGATAAAAGGTTTTTTACCGAAGCTCGCGCCTCGCGATCTGTTCCCGACAAAAAATTTTCCAAAGAACCAAAAAACGCTATGCCAAATTTTTTTCTTCCTCAAGTTCAAAAACGCCGAAACGTTCGAAAAAAAAATTCGCAGAGCGAAGGCGGGTTCTAGATTTCCCTCCCGCTTTTGGCAAGAGCTTTTTTCTCGAAAAAGATAAGCATCGGTCTTGAAACGAAATTTTTTTGCCGTTGACTAAAGAAAGCAAAAATGTTCTCAAGCCAGCGATCGGAAAAAATTTATTTTCGAAAATTTCGACGAGGATTCCGCGATGAAAAGAACGTTTCAGCCCAGTAAAATCAAGGCCAAACGCAAACACGGCTTCCGCAAGCGCAGCGCCAGCACCGCCGGGCAGAACGTGCTGAAGTCGCGGCGGGCGAAGGGGCGCAAGCGCCTCGCCAAGACGGTCTACAAGAAATAATTCCTTTCCACGAGGCGGTGAATGTCCAGCGCCGACGACTGCACCTTCCCCAAATCCGTCCGGCTTCGCGAAGAAAAAATTTTTCGCGAGTTGCTCGCCTCGAAGCGGAAAATCTCCACGCCTTTTTTCTCGATTAGGTACAAAAGCAATTTCCTTGCCGATGCCCGCCTCGGGATCATCCCGCCAAAAAAAAAATTCGCCGCGTGACCGAACGCAACCGTCTCAAGCGCCTCGCCCGGGAGTGCTTTCGACGCCTCCGGAGGACCCTTCCGTCCTGCGACTATTTGGTCTATTTCTTTGCGGCCGCCCTCGAGGCCGAGCCCGGGGAGCTGCGCGCGGCCCTGACGGCCGCCTTCGCCCGCCTGGCGGGGCCCCGGGGGCGATAAATTCGCTTCTCGTTTCGGCCCAATCAGGGCATAAGGGAGCGCCTTGCAGCGGTCGGCCGCCTCTGGGGCCGGGTGATAGATTAAGATGTTGAAATCAGTAATGATTTTTGGTGTCCGCCAGTACAAGCGCTGGCTCTCCCCCCTGTTGCCGCCGGCCTGCCGTTTTCACCCTACTTGCTCGGTCTATGCCTTGGAGTGCCTTCGAGTCCACCCGACGGGGAAGGCCACCTGGCTGATCCTGCGTCGCCTCGCCCGTTGTCAGCCCTTTTGCGCGGGGGGTCACGACCCGGTGCCGGCACCGAAAACGGCGAGGTAGAGACAGAAAGAGATTTTATGGAAAAACGCAGCCTCTTGGCCGTGGTCTTAAGCGCGGCCGTCTTCATCGTCTACTACGGATTTTTTTATAAACCGCCCGCGAAGCCCAAGGCCCCGCCCCCGGCCGCCGTGGCGCCGGCCGCACCGGCGGCCGCGCCTCCAGCCCCCGGCGTCTCGGGATCGCCGGCGGCGGCCCCCACACCCGCCACACCCGCCGCACCCAGCGCGCCCGAGCTCACCAGCGAGCTGGAAAGCCCTCTGGTGCGCGGCAAGTTCTCCTCGCGGAGCGGGCTTCCCGTCGAGTGGCTCTTGAACAAATACTTCCTGGAGCCGGGCCGCAAGGGCCCGAACATCGACCTGCTGCGCGAGGCGGCCGGCACCTATCCCCTCTCGCTCCTGCTCTTCCCCGGACAGGGGGTGATTACGCCCAATTTTCAGTTGGCCGAGAGCGGCAAGGGCTTTTTGAACTACCAGGGACAGGTCGGGGATGTGGTCGTCCAACAGAAGTTGGAATTCTTGGGCACCGACTACACCCTCCAGGTCCAGTTGCGCCTCGAGAACCGCGGCAGCGCCCCCCTCACGCTCAGCCCGGGCCTGCGCCTGGAGGTCCAGCAGAACCCGCTCAGCCAGCGCGGCTTTTGGATTTTCAAGGAGGCGCCCAACTTGAAATTCCCGCTCTACCGCCTCGGAACGAGCGTCGAGCGGCACCACGATGTCGACAAACTGGGGGCCTTCCAGGAGCAGAGCGGCGAGATCTCTTGGACCGGCCTGGAAGACCATTACTTTCTCAGCATGCTCTTGGCGCGGACCGTCTCCCCACAAAACCGGGTCGCCTACGGCAAGGTCGCAGGCGGGGTCTTCACCCAGCTGCAATACGCCTCCGAAGCCTTGGCCCCCGGCCAGGCCCGGGATTACCAGTTCACCCTCTACCTCGGGCCCAAGGACCCCGCCCTGCTCAAGACCTTCGGCGAGGCCCGGCTGGACCAGGCGGTGGACTACGGCTGGTTCTCGCTGATCGCCCTGCCCATCCTCCAGCTGCTCAAGCTCTTTCATTCCTTCCTGCACAACTGGGGCCTGGCGATCATCGCCCTCACCCTGCTGATCAAGCTGATCCTCCACCCCCTCACCCGGAAGTCGATGCAATCGATGAAGGCGATGCAGGCCCTGCAGCCGCAGCTGCAAAAGCTGCGCGAGAAGTACGCCGACAACCGTGAGCAGCTCAACCTGCAGACCATGGAGCTCTTCAAGCGGCACAAGGTCAACCCGATGGGCGGCTGCCTGCCGATGCTCGTCCAGATGCCGATCTACATCGCCCTCTATAAGGTGCTCTACAACGCCACCGACCTCTATCACGCGCCCTTTTTCGCCTTCTACCAGGACCTCTCCGCGCCGGACCCCTATTTCATCATGCCCATCCTGCTCGGCGTCTTCATGGTCCTCCAGCAGAAGATGACCCCCAGCACCGCCGACCCGGCCCAGGCCAAGATCATGATGATCATGCCCGTGGTCTTCTCGCTCTTCATGATCTTCCTTCCCCTGGGACTGGTGCTCTACATCTTCGTCAACACGGTCCTGACCGTGCTGCAGCAGTGGATGAACCAAAAGGACATCCGCCTGAGGGACTTGTTCCAGGGCGGGAAGAAGACAGCCTAGGCAGGCCCGAAGCTCCGTCAGGCCGTAATCTTAGGCATGGATTTTTCCGAACCCCCTTTGCGGAATCCCGGTTCAAAAGTCAGGCGCCCAGGATCTTTAGGAGGCTGTTGAAAAACTATTTTTATTCCCGCCGGAATAAATCCGGCTTCATAGAACGCCCAAAAATCCTTCGGATTTTCGGGGCCCGCCAATCCGCCAGCGGGGCAAGATTCGGGTCTCCCGAACCGCGCAGCAAATTCGAAGAATTTGCGGAGGGCAATAGTCTTGGCCCAACCACCGGTGGTTTTTCAACAGCCTGTTAGAAGCTCCGCGGGCGCGGGGGGCCAGGACCGGCGCGCAAAGGCTTGACGCGCCTCGCGGCTTTGACCGAGGCTTGTCCCCATGCAAGGCGATTATTCCCTAGACAGCATCGTCGCGATCGCGACCCCCGCCGGCGAGGGGGGCATCGGCGTCCTGCGCCTGAGCGGACCCAGGGCCCCCGCCGCGGCAGGGAAACTCTGGCGCGGCCGGCCCGAGCTCGAGGCCATGGAGAGCCACCGGCTCTACCTCGGCGACTTGGTCGACCCGGAGAGCGGCCGGCCCCTCGACCGGGCCCTGGTGGTGCGGATGCGGGCGCCGCGCTCCTACACCGGCGAGGAGGTCGTCGAGATCCACGCCCACGGCGGCCCTTTGCTGCTGGCCGCCCTCCTCGAGGCCCTGCTGCGCCAGGGCCTGCGGGCCGCCGAGCCGGGAGAGTTCACCCGCCGCGCCTTCCTCAATGGGAAGTGCGACCTCCTCCAGGCCGAGGCCGTCGGCGAGCTGATCCACGCCAAGGGCGAGGCGGCCCTGCGCAACGCCCGGGCCCAGCTGGAGGGGCGGCTCTCCGCGCAGGTCGGCCGGATGCGCGAGGCCCTGCTGCGCGCCTGTGCCCAGCTCGAGGCCGCGATCGACTTTCCCGAGGAGGACTTGGAATTCCTTTCCGCCGCGGCCCTGCTCCGCGACTTGGAGGCCCTGGAGGCCGAGCTGGAGGCCTGGACGGAGCGCTTCCGGGCCGGCCGCTTGCTGCGGGAGGGTCTGCGGATCGCCTTTGTCGGGCGCCCCAACGTCGGTAAGTCCAGCCTGCTCAATCGCCTCTTGAACGAGGAGCGCGCCATCGTGCATGAACGCCCCGGCACCACCCGCGACGTGATCGAAGGTTGGGCGGAATGGGAAGGAGTGTCGGTGCAGCTCTTCGACACCGCCGGGATCCGCGAAGGGGCGGAGGCCGTCGAGCAGGAGGGCATTCGCCGCTCGCGCCAGGCCGCCGAGCGCGCCGACCTGGTGCTTTGGGTCCTGGACGCCTCGGCCCCGTTGGAGGCCGAGGACCTGCGGGTGGGGGAGATGCTCCGGGGGGAGGTCTTAAGGGTGGCCAACAAGGCCGATCTCCCGGCCGCCGGCTGGGCCGCTGGGGATCTGCCGGGGGAAGGCCCCCTGGCTAGGGTCTCGGCCCGCAGCGGTCAGGGGATGGCCGAACTGAAGGCCGCCGTCTTGGCACGGGTCGGATTGGAGGGCCTAAGGCAGCGGGAATTCGCCTACCTCAATAACGCCCGGCACCGCGAGGCCCTCCGCCAAGGACGGGAGGCCTTGGGTCGCGCCCGGCGGGCCTTGGGCGAGCGGCGTCCGCTAGAGCTCCCGGCTGCGGATCTGCGGGCCGCGGTCCAGGCCATGGAGGTCTTGCTCGGCAAGGTCCATTCGGAGGATATTTTAGGAGAGATTTTTTCGCATTTTTGCATTGGAAAGTGAGCGCGGTGGCATTAGATCAGGCGCGGGTCGGCGGGCGGTGTCTTGGCATCACCCCCGAGGGAAGGACAGGTTTCGGAAAGGCGAGGCGGTGATGTTCCAGACGGGTTCCAAGGGAAGGTTGTGGAAACGAGGTATTTTGATCCTGGCTTGCGTCCTGGCCGCGGGGGTCCGTGGCCTCGGCGTAGGTCCAGGCCCGGCCCGGGCCGACATGATCGGAGGACCACCCCCCGAGAGCCGGAGCTCCGACTTGGGCCCGGAAAGCCGCCCCACCCCGCTCGAGCAGCTCTCCTTGAAGATCAACCTGCCGGCGACCCGACTCGACCTTTATGTCAACGGGCGCCTCGATCGCAGCTATAGCGTGGCCATCGGGATGCCGAAGTACCCCACCCCGATCCGCGACTATAATATCTCCCACATCGTCTGGAATCCCTGGTGGATACCGCCCGACAGCGATTGGGCCGAGGGGGCGGAGAAGACCCCGCCGGGGCCCGGCAACCCCTTGGGCGCCGTGAAGATGCTGATGGAAGACGGGATCCGGATCCACGGGACCAATGCCCCCCGCAGCGTCGGCCGCGCCGCCTCCCATGCCTGCCTGCGGATGAAGGCCGACGACATCAAAGAGCTGGCCTGGCGCATCCAGATGGCCTATTCGGAGAAGCGCGACCCCGAATTATTGGACAAGTATTCGAAAAATCGGCGGAGCAGCTTTTGGGTGACCCTCTTCGAAGGGGTCCCGGTCAGCGTGGAGTACCGCCAGGTGGAACGGCAGGGAGACAAGTTCCTGATCCACCCCGACCGCTATGGCCGGGGCGGGCTGGAGGCCGAACTCGAGGCCGCCCTGGCGGCCCACCCCCAGGTGACGATCAGCAAGGACTTGGTCAAGAAGCTGCGCAAGCTGCGGGCCAAGGGCACGGTAGAGGCCTCCTTGGAGGAATTGACGCAATGGAGCTTGGGCGAGCCCGCCCCGTCGCCGGAATCGGCCCCGACAAAGCGTTCCTAATAAGGCATCGCGGGGAAAACCTCTGTTCATGATGGTTTGCTGGCGCGTCATAAAATGATTTCCGCCAGATTTCTTGCGTCATAATTTTTCCGCGAAGGCGCCTTGACGCAAAAATACTCACCCGGGGGCTTCGCGCAGCCATGGTGGTCGGGCGGGCGCCGGGCTTGGGCGGCCGTTGGGCAGGATTCAGGGTCCAAGGAACCGGGTATAAACATACCCGGATTTTCGTTCCACGTGGAACGCGAGGTGCAAGATGTTACGCTACGACAAAACCTACGAGGTCCTGGTGGTCGGGGCCGGCCATGCCGGCTGCGAGGCCGCCTTGGCCAGCGCCCGTCTGGGGGCTAGGACCCTGCTGCTCACCTCGAACTTGGATAATATCGCCCACATGAGCTGCAATCCGGCGATCGGGGGTCTGGGTAAGGGACATATTGTCAAGGAAATCGATGCCTTAGGTGGCGAGATGGCCAAGAACATCGACGCGACCGGAATCCAATTTCGCCTCCTGAATACCCGCAAGGGCCCCGCCGTCCGGGCCAGCCGCGCCCAGGCCGACAAGCTCCTCTACAAGAAGCGGATGAAGTGGGTCCTGGAAAATACCCCCAACTTGGAGATCAAACAGGCCTTCGCCGACTCCCTCGGCGTGGAGGCCGGGCGGGTCACAGGGGTGCTTTCTTCTCTCGGGATTTTCTTTCCGGCCAAGGCGGTGGTCCTGACCACGGGGACCTTTCTCAATGGGTTGATCCATATGGGGGAGAACCAGGTCGGTGCCGGGCGGGCCGGGGATCTGCCGGCGCTACGGCTCTCGGGGAGCCTGCGGGACCTGGGTTTTCCCGTCGGTCGGCTCAAGACGGGCACCTGTCCGCGTCTGGACCGGCGCAGCATCGATTATTCCGGCCTGGAGCTCCAGCCCGGCGACGAGCCGCCGCGGAAGTTCAGTTTTTCGGACAACCGCATTGAATTGCCGCAGATCCCCTGCCACCTGACCTATACCAACGAGAAGACCCACGACATTATCCGCTCCGGGATCCACCGCAGCCCCATGTATTCGGGCCAGATCCAAGGGGTGGGGCCGCGCTATTGCCCCTCCATCGAGGACAAGGTGATGAAGTTCCCCGACAAGGAACGCCACCAGCTGTTTTTAGAGCCGGAGGGCCTGGAAACCCACGAGGTTTATGTCAATGGGCTCTCGACCTCCCTCCCGATCGACATCCAACTCGCCTTTTTGCGCAGCATTGCGGGCCTGGAGCGGGCCGAGATGATGCGGCCGGGCTATGCCATCGAGTACGACTACGTCCCGCCCACTGAATTGACCCCCTGGCTGGAGACGAAAAGGGTCTCCGGGCTCTTCCATGCCGGCCAGATCAACGGAACCTCAGGCTATGAGGAGGCCGCGGGGCAGGGGATTATGGCGGGGATCAACGCTGTTTTGAAGACTCGCGGGGAAGAACCCTTCGTCTTGGGGCGATCCGAGGCCTATATTGGGGTGATGATCGACGATTTGGTCACCCAGGGGACCGCCGGGGAGCCCTATCGGATGTTCACCTCGCGGGCGGAATACCGTTTGCTGCTCCGGGAGGACAACGCCGATCTCCGCCTACGGGGTCATGGACGTCGCCTAGGCTTGGTTGGGGAGGAAGATTACCGGCGTTATGTGGAGAAAAGGGATCGTTTGGTGCAATGGATGGCCCTGCTGCGAGGCCAGAGGGTTTTTCCCAACGCCGAGACCAATGCTATTTTAGCCAGGCTTCAAACGCCCGCCATCGAGCAGCCTCTGCCCCTAGGAGAGCTCCTGCGTCGCCCCGAGCTTTCGCTGAGTCACCTTTTGGAAATTTTCCCCGGAGCCGAGACCCTCTATCGGGCCTCCGATGCCGAGCTTCGAGAACAAGTGGAGATCCAAGTCAAGTATGAGGGCTATATCCAGCGCCAAGAGGAGGAGATTCAAAGAAACGAACGCCTCCAGTCCCTGCGCGTGCCGGGAAATTTTTCCTACGAGGGGATCCCTGGCCTCTCCCGGGAGGTCGTCGAAAAGCTCCAACGTCTGCGACCACACTCTCTAGGGCAGGCCTCCCGCATCTCCGGGGTCACACCGGCGGCGATCACCATCCTTGCCATCCATCTCAAGAAGTTCGATGCCGCAAAGGATCTTGTGGAATGAACTCCCCAGGCCCGCCTTCTGGTGAGTGGAATCTCCTGGAGAAACTCCTCCCCAATGTTCCACGTGAAACATGCACCGCCTTACTGAGGTACACAGACCTCGTCCTCGCCTGGAATTCCAAGATCAACTTGACTGGAGCCAAGAGTCGCCAGGAGTTTATCGAAGAGCACATCTTCGATTGCTTTGCTGCGTGGGAAGTCCTGCCCGAGAAGAGTCCTTTCCTCGATGTGGGCACGGGCGCGGGCTTGCCGGGCGTGGTCTGGGCGCTGTTGAATCCCTCAACGCCCGCAGTACTCTTAGACGCCTCCTTGAAGCGCACGGCCTTCCTGCAGCGCCTGCGCTCGGAATTGGAATTGAAGAATACATGCGTTCTCGCCAAGCGCTTTGAAGAGCTCAGCGAAAAAGATTTGCCCGCCTCGGTTCGCACTTGGGATTTGGTTTCACGTGGAACCGCGACACCCCGGGACCTCCTTCAGCTCGCCCATCGGAGCCAGATCCCTTGGCGTCGGTGGTATGTCTTCGGCAATGAAAAAATTCATGCCGAGTACTTGACCCAGGCCCCCCCTCTGGGAGTAGAAGTGGGAAAAATCACTTACCAGCGATTTTCGAGGCAAGATGAGGCGGGGCGACCTGGGATTCTCACGCTCCTCCATAAAACAAAATAAAAGACCCAAGCGAAGGCCCTGGGATATCCAACTGTAAGACAGCCGAAGACAAGCCTTTTTCCGGGGTTTTTGACCATACAATACATGAAATGTAGGTTTTAGTTGCCAAGGGGAAATTTTTAAATATATAGCTTCTGCAATACCGAGATCCGCAACGAGGAGGTGCTATGCGAGTGCTGGCTTTCGCAAACCAAAAGGGCGGGGTGGGCAAGACCACCAGCGCCGTCAACATGGCCTCTTGTCTGGCCGCGGCCGAGCGCCGCACCCTCTTGATCGATCTCGATCCCCAAGGCAACGCGACCAGCGGCCTGGGCATCGGCAAGCACGACCTGACCCGCAGCATCTATGATGTCCTCGTCCACCGCACCCCGCTCCAAGAGGTGGTGGTCTCCACCCAGCTCACTTATTTGGACCTGGCCCCCTCCAACACCCAGCTGGTCGGGGCCGAGCTCGAGTTGGTCTCGGCCTTCGCCCGCGAAAACCGCCTCGCCAACGGCATCGAGGGCGTCCGCGGCCATTACGATTACGTGATCATCGACTGTCCACCCTCGCTGAACCTGCTCACCATTAATGCCCTGACCGCCTCCGACGGCGTGGTCGTTCCCGTGCAGTGCGAGTATTACGCGATGGAGGGTCTGAGCGAATTGGTGAAGACCATCCAGCTGGTCCAAGAGCACCTCAACTCCCGCCTCCAAGTCGAGGGCATCATCCTGACGATGTACGACAACCGCAACAACCTCGCCCGGCAAGTCGCGAGCGAGGTGCGGGGCTTCTTTGGGGACAAGGTCTACGACGCCGTCGTCCCGCGCAACGTCAAGCTGAGCGAAAGTCCCAGCCACGGGAAGTCGATCATTCTTTATGATGTACATTCTAAGGGCGCGAAGAGCTATTTGGAGCTGACCGCAGAGCTACTTGTCGGAAAAAAGAAACAAAGTTACGTACAAGAAAATTATGCGGCGGGGCTCAGCGCCTCCACGCATTGATATTGAGGAAGATGCTGGGGGAGAGACGTGGCAACCGGTCTTGATCGAGCTTGAATGAGGGTGGAGAAAATCCGGGGCAAGGCCGGGTAGGGACGGAAAGAGGCGGCTGCCCTCGGCAAAGGGGCACGGCCCGCCGACCGGCGCGGAATTTTCTGCCGATAGATTCGGCGTGGGAAACGAAAATCATTTAGCGGCTTCCGCCCGGCGGCGCCGCACCCGAGAAAGGGGACGAAAATGCAGACCACAGGCGGCAATCGAGCGCTCGGCAAGGGCCTGGCCTCACTGATTCCGAGGGCTGGGGCCCAGACGGCGCCGGCGCCCTCCGAGGGGTATTTCCCATGCCCCATCGATGACATCCTTCCCTCGCGCGGCCAACCGCGGAAGATCTTTTCCAAGCAGGCGCTCGAGGAGCTCGCCGCCTCGATTCAAGAGCAGGGCGTGATCCAGCCCTTGATCGTCCGCCGCATGGAGGGCGGGAAATACGAGCTGATCGCCGGCGAGCGCCGGCTGCGCGCGGCCAAGCTGGCGGGCCTCGCCACCGTGCCGGTCGTCGTCTCGAGCGCCGCGCCCGAGCAGGTCCTCGAGCTCGCCTTGATCGAAAACATCCAGCGCGAAGACCTGAACCCCATCGAAGAGGCCCTGGCCTACAAAGAGCTGGGCGACCGCTACCGCTTCACCCAGGAAGAGATCGCCCGCCGCGTCGGGAAGGAACGCTCCAGCATCACCAACGCCCTGCGCCTCCTGACTCTCCCGGAAGAGATCCGCGGCGACATCATCGAGGGCCGCCTTTCCATGGGCCAGGCCCGTGCGCTGCTGGCGATCGAAGACGACGATCTCAAGATCAAGGTGAAAAAACGGATCCTCAGCGAGGGCTTGTCCGTTCGGGAAGTGGAGCGGCTCTCGCAAGAGGTGAAGTCCGGCGTGAAGGTCGAGCGGCGGGTGCAGACCAAGCTCAACGACCCGCAGCTGAACTTCATCGAGCAAGAGATGACCAAGATCCTCGGCACCAAGGTGAAGATCAAGGCCCGCGGCGCCAAGGGCAAGGTGGTGATCGACTATTACAGCTCCGAAGACCTGGATCGCATCTTTAATGCGATCATCGGCTAATCATTTCGCTGCGCCCTTCCTCCCTTCCGGATGCCCCCGGCGTCCCCGAGGCAAGCAGGGCGCGGCGTTTCGCAAAGGAGACACTATGTTTGGAGACAAAGACCGCGCCCTCAAGCTCGTATCCGAAGACGCCATGACCGTGCTCGACAAGGGGGCCGAGTTCGACGGCAAGCTCACCTTCGAGGGCAAGGTACAGATCAACGGCAAATTTCGCGGTGAGGTCTTCTCGGAGGGGACCCTGATCATCGGCGAGGGCGCCGAGGTCGACGCCAAGATCGAGATCGACACCGTGATCATCCAGGGGCAGGTGACGGGAAACATCATCGCCAAGCGCCGCATCGAGATGCACCCTCCCGCGGTGGTCAAGGGCGACATCGTCTCGCCCGGCCTAGTGGTCAGCGAGGGGGCGGTTTTCGAGGGCAATTGCAGCATGGGCCGCGAGGCCGGCGGGCGCGTCTTCGAGCTGGCGCCGTCGCCGGTCGTCTAGAGGCTCTCCCCAACCCAAATCCCCCACGGGTCTCATCCAATAAACCAAGTCCTTTCGGGATTTTGCGTGCGTTTCGCCGCGGCGGATCATTGCCTTGACAAGGTTTCGTCCTGCATGGTACCTGCGCATGCGATTTTTTCACGTCGCGCGGATTTTCTCCACATTTCCATTCATCGCAGACGATGAAGCCCTAGGTTCGGTGTATGGTTGAACTTTTGCCCAACGAGACGATTTTCTTCCAGATCGGGATCTTCCTGTTCACCTACATCGTCTTGAATTTTTTGGTCTTTCGCCCCATCCTTCGCCTCCTCGACCGGCGCAAGGCCCTGACCCTCGGGGCCGAGCACGAGGCCCAGGTCCTCAACGAGAAGACCCAGGCGATGGTGGAGACCCATCAACAGAAGATTCAGGAGGCCCGCCTGAAGGGCGTGGCCCTCCGCGACAAGGCCAAGAAAGAGGGCGAAGGCGAGGCCGGCGCCTTGGCGGCGAAGGCCCATCAAGAGCTCGAGGCCGCCCTCGAGAAGGCCCGCGCCGAGATCTCCCAACAATCTAAAGAGGCCCAGCTCAAGCTACGCAGTCTCTCCCGCGACCTCTCGCGCGAGATGGCCGAGAAGCTCCTGGGACGAAAGGTGGCCTCCTGATGCGACGCCTCCTTGCCAGCCTGTACGCAATATCCCTCGCCCTGGCCTCCGGCCCCCTTTGGGCCGCCTCCGAGGGCGGTCATGACGGGCCCTCCATGGCCCTGGTCTATTGGAGCATTAATTTTCTCATTTTGGCCGGCATTCTCCTTTATTTCCTGCGCAAGCCGGCCAAGGACTTCTTCGCCAGCCGAGCCACCCTGATCCGCACCAATATCCAACAGGCCCGCGACCTGAAGGCCAACGCCGAAAAGAAGTACGCCGAATACGAGGCCCGACTCAAATCCATCGAGAAGGAGATGAACGACTTGGTCGTCTCCTTGCAAAAAGACGGGGAGCTCGAGCGGCGCCGCATCGTCGAGACTGCCACCCAGCAGGTCGCCACCCTGAAGGGCAACAGCGAGCGGATGCTCCAGCAGGAGCTGCGCAAGGCCAAGGAAGAGCTGAAACGCGAGGCCGTCAACCTGGCCACCGAGCTGGCCGGCGAGCTGATCCGCAAGAATATGACCCCCGAAGACCAGGGCCGCTTGGTCGAGCAATACCTTCAAAAGATGGAGAAATTGGCATGAGGCAGGGATCCATCGCCAAACGCTATGCCACGGCCTTGCTTCAGGTCGCCCAAGAGCAGGGGAAGATCGACGAGTTCCAGGCCCAGCTCGAGGCCTTATCCCGCGCCTTCGGGGAGAATCCCGCCCTGCAGTCCGCGATGGCCTCGCCGGTGGTGCCGCCTTCCAAGAAGAAGGCCATCTTCAACGCCCTGGTGCCCAAGCTGGGCATCCATCCCACGGTGGGAAATCTCGTTCACGTCCTGATCGACAACGAGCGCATCCCGGAGCTGCCGCTCCTCGTCCTCCTGTTCCGCGACCTGGCCGACGAGCAAAAGGGCCGGGTCCGCGTCCAGGTCACCAGCGCCGGCCCCCTGGGGGCGGTGGAAGGCAAGCTCAAGGCCATCCTCGAAAAATCCCTCAAGCAAGAGGTCCTACTCGAGGCCAAGGTCGACCCCAAGATCCTGGGCGGCCTGGTGGTGCGGGTGCAGGACCGCGTCTTCGACGCCTCGCTGCAGGGCGAGCTGGAGCGCCTGAAGGAGACCCTGACCGCGGAGGCGGTGGCTTAGACTTTGAAAGATTTTTAGAAGGAAAACGACATGCAAATTCGACCGGAAGAAATCTCTGACATCATCCGCCAACAGATCCAAGACTACGACCGCGTGGTCGAGATGGACGAAGTCGGGACGGTGCTCTCCATCGCGGACGGCATCGCCCGCGTCTACGGCCTCTCCCGGGTCATGGCGGGCGAGCTGCTCGAGTTTCCCAACAACATCTTCGGACTGGCGCTCAACCTCGAGGAGGACAACGTCGGCGCGGCCATCATGGGCCACGACGCCGAGATCCGCGAGGGCGACACCGTGAAGCGCACCGGCCGCATCGCGGATGTCCCGGTCGGCGACGCCCTGGTCGGCCGCGTGGTCAACGCCTTGGCTCAACCGATCGACGGCCTCGGCCCCATCCGCTCCGACCTGCGCCGCCAGATCGAGATCAAGGCCCCCGGCATCGTCGCCCGGCAGAGCGTCCACGAGCCGCTCCAGACCGGCATCAAGGCCATCGACGCGATGATCCCCATCGGCCGCGGCCAGCGCGAGCTGATCATCGGCGACCGCCAGACCGGCAAGACCGCCGTCGCGATCGACACCATCATCAACCAGAAGGGGAAGGGTGTTTACTGCATCTACGTCGCCATCGGCCAGAAGCAGTCGACCGTCGCCCAGGTCGTCGAGAAGCTCAAGCAGTTCGGCGCGATGGACTACACCATCGTCGTCGCGGCCAACGCCTCCGACCCGGCCCCGCTGCAGTTCCTGGCGCCCTACAGCGGCGTCACCATCGGCGAGTACTTCCGCGACAACGGCAAGCACGCCCTGATCGTCTACGACGATCTCTCCAAGCACGCGGTGGCCTATCGCCAGCTCAGCCTCCTGCTGCGCCGTCCGCCCGGCCGCGAGGCCTTCCCCGGCGACGTCTTTTATCTTCACTCGCGCCTGTTGGAGCGCGCCGCGAAGCTCTCCGACGAGCGCGGCGGCGGCTCGCTGACCGCCCTGCCGATCATCGAGACCCAGGCCGGCGACGTCTCCGCCTACATCCCGACCAACGTCATCTCGATCACCGACGGTCAGATCTTCCTCGAGAGCGACCTCTTCTACTCGGGCATCCGTCCCGCCGTGAACGTCGGTATCTCGGTCAGCCGCGTCGGCGGCAACGCCCAAATCAAGGCGATGAAGCAGGTCGCGGGCACCCTGCGCCTCGAGCTTGCCCAGTACCGCGAGCTGGCCGCCTTCGCCCAGTTCGGCAGCGACCTGGACAAGGCCACCCAGCGCCAGCTCTCCCGCGGCGAGCGCTTGGTCGAGGTGCTCAAGCAGGGCCAATACGTCCCGATGCCCGTCGAGAAGCAGATCGTCGAGATCTACGCCGCCCTCAACGGCTACCTGGACGACCTGCCGGTGGCGAAGGTCCGCAAGTTTTTGGAAGAATTCCAGCTCTTCCTCGACTCGAAGTACCCGAGCATCCTGACCGACATCTCGACCAAGAAGAAACTCGACGACGACCTGACGGCCAAGCTGAAAAAGGCCCTCGAGGAGATGAAGAGCTCTTTTCAAGGCTAAACGATGGCAACCCTAAAGACCATTCGCAAACGGATCATCTCCGTCAAGAACACGCAGAAGATCACCAAGGCCATGAAGATGGTCGCGGCGGCCAAGCTGCGCCGCGCGCAATCGGCCCTGGTCCAGGCCCGGCCCCACGGCAAGCTGTTGGGCGAATCGGTCCAGCGCCTCGTCACCCAGGCCGACGCCTGGGACCATCCTTTGTTTGCCCTGCCCGACGAGCCCAAGAAGGCCGAGATCCTGGTCCTGACCAGCGACCGCGGCCTCTGCGGCGGTTTTAACGGCAACCTGCTGCGCAAGGTCGACCACTACACCCGGCACGAGGGCAAGGCCTTCGAGGAGATCCGCCTGACCGTCATGGGCCGCAAGGGCCGCGAGTACTACCGGGCCAAGAACATCCAACTGAAAGAATCGCTGAATTCCTTCGAAGAGGAGTTCAACTTCAAGGACGCCGAGGCCCTGGCCCAGAAGTTCGTCCAGGCCTTCCGCGAGGGCGAGTTCGAGGTGCTGTACCTGGCCTTCAACCACTTCAAGAGCGCGATCTCCCAGGAGCCGAAGATCCAGCGGATCCTGCCCCTGGACCTCAAGCCGGAAGAGGGCGCCGCCTCAGGCGCGCCGGTCTTTTGGGAGGGCAGCCCGCGCGCGATTCTCGACGCCATGCTGCCGCGCTACGTCGCCACCTTGTTTTACCTCTCGGTCCTCGAGTCCCGGGCCAGCGAGCTGGGCGCGCGGATGAGCGCGATGGAGAACGCGACGAACAATTCGAAAGAAATGATCCACTCCCTGACGCTGATGTACAACCGCGCGCGGCAGGCCGCGATCACCACCGAGCTGATGGACATCGTCAACGGCGCCGAGGCGCTGAAGTAAGGTTTTTAGAGCATTTGCAAAGGAGCATCCCATGTCTGAAAAACTGAGCACCGGCAAGATCGTCCAGGTCATCGGACCGGTCATCGACGTGCAATTCCCCGTCGGCGAGCTGCCCGAGATCTACACCGCCCTCTTGGTCACCAATCCCGCGATCAACGACCAACCGGACAACCTCGTCGTCGAGGTCGCCCAGCACTTGGGCGAAAAGACGGTCCGCTGCATCGCCATGGACTCCACCGACGGCCTGATCCGCGGCCAAGAGGTGAAAAACACCGGCCAGCCCATCCGCATGCCGGTCGGCCCCGAGACCTTGGGCCGCATCCTCAACGTCGTCGGCGCCCCCGTCGACGAGGGCGGCCCCGTCAAGGCCACCAAGGCCTATCCCATCCATCGCCCCGCGCCGATCTTCACCGACCAGTCGACCAAGGTCGAGATGTTCGAGACCGGGATCAAGGTCATCGACCTGCTGGCCCCCTACTCGAAGGGCGGCAAGATAGGCCTGTTCGGCGGCGCCGGCGTCGGCAAGACCGTCCTCATCATGGAATTGATCAACAACGTCGCGCTCAAGCACGGCGGCTACTCCGTGTTCGGCGGGGTCGGCGAGCGCACCCGCGAGGGCAACGACCTCTGGCACGAAATGAAGGAGTCGGGCGTCATCAACAAGACCTGCCTGGTCTACGGGCAGATGAACGAGCCGCCGGGCGCCCGCGCCCGCGTCGCGCTCTCCGCCCTCACCGTCGCCGAGTACTTCCGCGACGAGGAAAACCAGGACGTGCTCCTGTTCATCGACAACATCTTCCGCTTCACCCAGGCGGGCGCCGAGGTCTCGGCCTTGTTGGGCCGCATCCCCTCGGCGGTCGGCTACCAGCCGACCCTGGCCACCGACTTGGGCGAGCTCCAAGAGCGCATCACCTCGACCAACAAGGGTTCGATCACCTCGGTCCAGGCGATCTACGTCCCCGCCGACGACTTGACCGACCCGGCGCCGGCGACGACCTTCGCCCACTTGGACGCGACCACCGTTCTTTCGCGCCAGATCGCCGAGCTGGGCATCTACCCGGCCGTCGACCCGCTCGACTCGACCTCGCGCATCCTCGACCCGCAGGTCATCGGCGCCGACCACTATCAGACGGCCCGCGCCACCCAGCAGCTCCTGCAGCGCTACAAGGACCTGCAGGACATCATCGCGATCTTGGGCATGGACGAGCTCTCCGAAGAGGACAAGCTGGTCGTGTCGCGGGCCCGCAAGGTGCAGCGCTTCCTCTCGCAGCCCTTCTTCGTCGCCGCCCAGTTCACCGGCTTGGAAGGCAAGTACGTCGAGCTCAAGGACACGCTGCGCGGCTTCCAGGAGATCCTGGCCGGCAAGCACGACGACATCCCCGAGCAGGCCTTCTACCTGGTCGGCACCATCGAAGAGGCCCTGGCCAAGGCGCAGAAGCTGGCGGCGTAAGACATGAAGATCGAGATCGTCACCCCTTATCAAAACATCGCCTCCGACGAGGCCGAAGAGATCTACGCCGTCGGCCCCAAGGGCGAATTCGGCGTCCTACCCGGCCACGCCCACTACGTCACGCCGCTCGCGATCGGCCGCCTCTACTACAAGAAGGGCGGCAAGCGGCACGCCTTCGTCGTCGAGGGCGGCTTCCTCGAGGTCTTCGAAGAGAAGGCCCTCGTCATGGCCGACCATGTCGAGCGCGCCGAAGAGCTCGACGCCGCCAAGTCCAGGCAAGAGCTGGACAAGCTCGAAAAGCAGCTCGGCCAGGGCAACCTCGAGGCCGAACAATACGAGCAGCTCCAGCGCCACCGCCTCAAAGAGCAGGCGCGGCTGCAGGCCGCGTCCGAACTGTAAAGGCGAACTTGTGTTCGCCCCTTGGGCACGGATTTTTTTACCGCCGGAAGCTTCTGAAAATTCGTCTAAACCAAGATCCATGCCCCCCTCGCTTCGCCCGGAAATTTTACTGTCCCCCAAGCGCCCCCTGGTTTAAAAGGATCCCCTCACCCCTCTTGAAGAAGGAGAGGCTATCTTGAAGCGGCGATCTCTCTTCCGTCTCCTCCCCTGGATTTCCCTTTTATTGTGTCTGAGCCTCGGCCTGGGCGCCTGCGGTGGCTGCCGGAAGAAAAAGAAGGCGTCCGCGAAGCGTCCCCCCGCAACGGAGGCGGCGGCCAGCCCCGAGGCCGAGGCAGCGAGCCCCGTGCCCCAAGCGAGCCCGGCGCCGCGCGGGACCCCCGGCCCGGGAGAAAAGTCTCCGGCCACTCCCCTCCCCGGCGCCACGCCTGCGCCCGGCACCCTCGCCACCCCCGCACCCGGTGCGGGCCTGGGCGAGCAAGTCCCCAGCGCCGAGAGCCTCCCCACCGAGAGCCAGGCGATGATCCAACTCAGCGTCGGCGAGCCGATCAAGACCGCCGAGGGCAGCACCCTGGTCCTCGACAAGGTGCAGGCGAATTACGGGGGCAAGACCCCGCTGAAGTTCCTCTGGACGATCCTCTCCGGGCCGCCGGATTCGATCAAGATCCACAAGCCCGGCGACCTGCAGCCCCGGGTGATCCTCGGCGACCTCGAGGCCCCGACCGAATGGGTGCTGCGCCTCCAGGCCAGCGACGGTAAGACCGAGACCAGCGCCGACTTGAAGATCTCCGCCTTCCCCGCGCGGCTGCAGCCCGTGGAGCGCATCGGCGGCGCCTGGGTCGGGATCAAGCGCATGGGCGACAAGTGGGTCGCCGCCCGCGGCAACGACGTCGAGATCTTCGGGCCCGATTTGAGCCCCCTGGCCAAGATCGGCCTGCAGCGCAGCGTCGCGCAGTTCTTCGCGATGGTCGACCGTGCGGGCAAGGGGACGATCTACGTCCAAGTCCCCGAGGGCACTTGGTCGGTGCTCCAGTCCGATCCCGTCACCGGCTTCAAGAAGACGGATTTCCCGCCGCTCGGAAAGAACATCCGCCGCCGCATTATTCCCTTCGACTACGAAGGCGTGCCCTATTTCTTCGCCCTGCTCGAGCGCAGCATCGACCTCTGGAACTTAAGCGACCCCCTGCACCCCAAGCTCAAGACCAGCCTGGGCGGTTTTTTGAAAAATCCGCTCTTCCTCGCCTTCTCCCAGCGCAACATCTACGTCGCGGAGGAGGACTCGATCCACCTGATCGACTTTTCTACCGGCAACCTCGTCGCCTCCATCCCCTCGGGCGGGTCCATCACCTCGCTGGCGACTTATAGCGTCGACGGAAAGAACTACCTGATGGCCGCGATCGGCGCCGACCGCACCGCGCAGGGCCGCAAGGACTATGGCCTGCGCATCTTCGAGATCGACGCGGGCGGGCGCCTGGGCGGGGACCGCCGGGTGACGGTGGGCGAGTCGCTGCCCATCGATCACGCCACCCTCATTCCCGGCGCCAACCTGGCCCTGCTCAGCGTCCCGGGTCCGAAGGGGCTGTCGCTGCGGATGGTCGACCT
>SZOV01000034.1 GCA_030263375.1 Deltaproteobacteria bacterium PRO3 | reverse complement strand
CCGCGAGATCGCCGTCAATGCCCCCTCTGGCAGTGACCTATGGATTGTTCCCAACTGCCGCCATCGCCGTGCCCATATTAAATACCCGGAGCAGTATGCCCAAAAAGTCGTAGAATGGTTTGAAAACACACTCTAATTTCATCAGGTGGAGCATCCGATGGAAGCCGTACCCCCGAATTCTTTAGTGCCTCAAAATCCATCCGACCACCCATCATCAATCTCTGACACTCCCAAGACCATCCACTACCCCTTGACCCCGCCAGAAGCACAACGTATCGAAAAATTGCGTAACTATGCTCAAGGTGCCATGCACCGTCGCAATCTGGAGACGGCAGTCAGGGCATGGACAGCAGTATTGGACATTCGGATAGATCATCCTGTAGCATTAGCAAAAGCGACCAAAGCTCTCTATGACGGTTATTTCACCGAGGACGCATGGACACTTATGTTACGGGCACTGCGCGGCGGTTCTACCTCGGCGGCGGTGTTTCTGTTGGGGATTGAATTGGCCGAAAAAATAGGACGCTGGCGGGAGGCGGATGAAATCGCCCTCCTTGGCCAGGCGACCTAGCTGGTTGGTGAAAAAGCCTCCGATCGAGACGGAATTTTCGTCCTCCAGGGAAATATCCAAGACCTGCTCGACCTCGCGCAGCGTGGCGGTGCCGTCCACCACGTAGGAATTTTCTCCGCGCTTGCTGATCTTGGGCAGCTCCTGGTCGAACTCGTCCTGAATCTCGCCGACCAGCTCCTCGATGACGTCCTCCAGCGAGACGAGGCCGGCGGTGCTGCCGAACTCGTTGATCACCACCGCCATGTGGATCTTTTTGGTCTGGAACTCGCGCAGCAGTTGGTCGCTGGTCACGGTCTCGGGAACGAAGAGGATGGGGCGCTTCAGGTCGTAGAGATTGATCAGGTTGTCGCTGTCCTCGAGCTTCCAGATGATGTCCTTGATGTTGATCAGGCCGACGACGTGGTCGAGGTCGCCGTCGCAAATCGGAAAGCGGGTGTGGCCCGACTCTTTCGCGATGTCCATGTTCTCCTTCGCGCTCTTTCCGACTTGCAGGTAGACGATGTCCTGACGCGGCACCATGATCTGGCGCGCCGTCCGGTGGGTGAACTCGAAGATGTTCTCGAGCAGCGAGGCCTTGCGCGGGGAGAGCGATCCCTCCTCGTAGGAGTCCTCGACGATCAATCGGATCTCGTCCTCGGTGTGGGTCTCCTCGGCCTTCGCGTCGAAGCCCATCAGGCGGATGATCCAGGTGGTCGCGTGGTTGAGGAACCAGAGGAAGGGGAAGAAGATCCAGTAGAAGAAGCGCATCGGCACCGCGACCGCGAGCAGGACCTTCTCGGCGGTCTGAATCGCCATCTGCTTGGGCACCAATTCGCCCAGCAGGAGGTGCAGCACGGTGATGACGGTGAAGGCGACGGTGAAGGCCACGCCGCGGATGGCGGCCTCGCTCAAGGCGAAGTTGCGCAGCAGGGGTTCGATCAAGGCCGCGAAGGCGGGCTCACCGACCCAGCCCAGGCCGAGGCTGGCCAGGGTGATGCCCAATTGGGTCGCCGAGAGATAGGCGTTGAGATCCTGCACGATGGAATAGGCCCAACGCGCCAGGAAGTTGCCGCTCTCTTGCAGGGTCTCGAGCCGGGTGCTGCGCACCTTGACCATGGCGAACTCGGCCGCGACGAAAAAGGCGTTGAGCAGCACCAGGAGGAAGGCGATCGTCAGGTACCAGGGCGAAATTTCGTGGGAGGCTAGCGCGGGGTTCGACATAGCATGAGCCGTCTCACTATATAGCTTAGGCGCGCCGGGCAACCCAATCAATTTCCAAACGCGGAGAGTAAAATATTTTTACATAGTTATTTCATGGGGTTATGCTCTGGGCGCGTCGGAGCCTCGAAGATTCTCGAAATAAATCTGGACCCATGCGCGTTGCCTCCCTTAGGATGAATCGCGTGTCGCGTCGTTTTCCATCCCTTCGAACGATTTCCTTGACCATCGTCCTGACCTTGGCCTTCCTCGGCCTGCAGGCCTTGGTGCCCGTCTGCGCGGGGGCGAGGGCCGCGGCGTTCGCCAAGCACGATTGCTGCGCGGGGCAAAAATCCTGCCATACCCAGTGGCGGCGCGGCTCCTGCTGCGAGGTTCAGCCGGGCGCCGAGGGCTTGCCCCCGACTTCGCTGGCGAAACACCAAGACTCGGGAAAGACGGCGCCGGCGACGCTGGCGGTCCTACCTATCCTTGTCTCGATCCCCAAGCTGGCTTTCGAAGGCCGCGAACTCGCGCGGCGCGCCCAGGCGCCGCCCCTCTACTTGACCAAGCAATCCCTCCTCTGTTGAACCGACGGTCCCCATTCTCGCGACCGTAACGGATACCCACGTCTAAAAAGGTGATGTGCCATGCATCGAATGAAATTATTCGCGATGCTCCTCGCGGGCCTCGCGATGGGCGTCGCGTCCCGTGCCTGGGCCGCGGACGTCCTCACGTTGGACGCCGCCGTCCTGACCGCGCTGGAGCAAAACCCCGAGCTGAAGGCCATGCAGCAGGACGCCGCGGCGGCCAAGACGAAGTACCCCGGCAGCCGATTTTGGGAAGATCCCATGATCGGGGTGCGATTCTACGATGTGCCTTTGGGCGAGAATCTCGATAAGGCCACCGACATCGACTACATCATCGCGCAAAAATTTCCCTTTCCGGGGAAAGTCAAGGCGGCCTCAAAGGCGGCCTATCATGAATATCTTTACACCGTTCAGCTGCTGGGCGCGCGGGGCCGCGAGGTCGTCAGCGAGGTCAAGGGCGCCTATTACGGCCTGTTCGCGGCCCAGCGCATGATCGAGGTCAACCGGAAGATCGAGTCCTACCTGCGCTCGACGGTGCAGGTGGCCCAGAGCAAGCTGGCGGCCGGCCAGGCCATGGGCGTGGACGCCGTCCAGGGCCAGGCCGAGATCGCCAAAATCCTCAGCGACCGTGAATCCCTGATCCAGGAGAGGAATATCCTCCAGGCCAAGTTGAACCGGCTCATGTCCCGGCCGAGCCAAGAGGAGATACGCCTGCCGGCGAAATTGCAGCTTCCCCAGTGGGAGGTGGGTTTGGAGGAGATGCTCGCCTTGGGGCAGGAGGGTCATCCCGCCGTCAAGGGCGCCCGGGAGAAGATCGAGGAGAAGCAATGGGCCGTGAAAGCGGCCAAGCGGGAATATTATCCGGATTTCGGAGCCCGGTGGGAGTATTTCCAGCACCCCGGCGAGCGGGACGCCTGGACCGGCGAGCTGATGCTCAACATTCCCCTGATCGTGAACAAGAAAAAATTGGGCGTCTCCCAGGCCGAGGCGGAGCTGGCCGGCGCGACTTTCACCCAGCAGTCCGTCAAGAACACCGTGGCCTACCGCGTGCGTGAGACCTACGAGAAGATGAAGTCCAACGACCGGATCCTCCGGCTCACCTCGGGAACCCTCCTGCCGCAGTCCCGTCAGGCCGTGGAAATTACCTCCGCGGCGTACACCACCGGCAAAGCGGGCTTTTTGGATTTTCTCAACGCGACGCGCGGCCTCTTCGAGGCCGAGATGAATTATTGGAAGGCCTTCGAAAACATGGGCATGGCCGTCAGCGAATTGGAAGAGGCGGCGGGCATGACGCGCGAGGAGTATCTCGCGGCGAAGGGCGCGGGAGCTCCCCAAACCTTCGACCTGGAAAAGACCATTGGAGCGGAGGAAAAAAATGGGAAGAAATAATGCTTGGAAAATTCTCGCGGCGGCCCTGGTGACGATGACGGCGCTCGTCGGCTGCAAGGACAAGAAGCCGGAATCCGCACCGTCCGGCGCGACCGGGGCCTCCCAAGCGGAGCGCGAAGTGCTGGCCTATACCTGTTCGATGCATCCTTGGGTGAGATCGGACAAGCCCGGCACCTGTCCGGCCTGCGGGATGGCGTTGGTCCCGATTTTCGCCGAGGGCTTGGAAGACGGGGGCGGCTCCGGTGAGCATAAGCATGCCGAGGAGCCCGCGCCGCCGGCCGCCGCCGCGGGACACGAGGGCCACTCGCCCGCGAAACCGGAGGAAAAAAAGATCCTCTATTACGTCGACCCCATGCATCCTTGGTACAAGTCCGACAAACCCGGCAAGGCCCCGGACTGCGGGATGGACCTGGTGCCGGTCTACGCGGAGGAGGGGGGCGCCGAGACCCGGCCGACGACGGCGACGGATCGGGTCGGCGTGAAGGTCAGCGGGGAAAAGCAGCAATTGATCGGCGTGAGCACCGCGCCGGTCGAGATGCGGCCGCTGGAACGGGACATCTACGCGACGGGGCGGGTGGCCTACGATCCGGACTTGCTGGTGGCCCAGTCGGAGTATCTCACCGCCTTGAAGACCGGCGGCGGGGCGCTGGGCGGCCTGCAAGGCGGCCTCGTCCAGGCCGCCAAGACGCGTCTGCAGCTGCTGGGGATGAGCGAGCCGCAAATCTCGGACTTGCGCCGGAAAGGCAGGCCCAACCTCAATCTCCTGGTTCCGCAAAAGGGCGAGGCCGTGTGGATCTACGCCTCTCTCTACGAATCGGACCTGCCCTGGGTCGAGCCGGGCGCGCCCGCGCAAGTCATCCTGGGATCCACCGGGCAGACCTTCGACACCAACCTGGCCTCCATCGATCCCGTGATCGACCCTGTCTCGCGGACGGCCCAAGCCAGGCTGCAACTGTCCAATCCGGACGGGAAGTTCAAGCCGGAGATGTACGTGCGGGTGCGGGTCAAGGCCCAGGGCGGGAGGGTGTTGGCGATACCCGAGAGCGCCCTCATCGAAACCGGGACGAGGCATATCGCCTATGTCGACGCGGGGGGCGGCGCCTTCCAGCCGCGCGAGGTCAAGATCGGCCGCCGGGGAACCGGTTTCGTGGAGGTGCTCGGCGGACTGGCCGAAGGCGACCGGGTGGTGACCAACGGCAATTTTCTCATCGATTCGGAATCTCGGCTGAAGGCCACCTTCTCGGGCGGCGGGGGCGGACACCAACATTAAAAAGACATTTAGATTCTCATGATCGACAAAATTATCGAAGCCTGCGCCCGAAACCGGGCCATCACCTTGATCTTGACCGCCGTCGCGGTGGCGGCCGGGATCTGGTCGATGAAGAACATCTCCTTGGATGCGATTCCCGACCTCTCCGACACCCAAGTGATCGTCTATTCCCGCTGGGACCGCAGCCCCGACATCATCGAGGACCAGGTGACCTACCCGATCGTCACCGCCTTGCTCGGCGCCCCCAACGTGAAGGCGATCCGCGGATTTTCCGACTTCGGGTACTCCTACGTCTACGTGATCTTCGAGGACGGCACCGACATCTACTGGGCGCGCAGCCGGACCCTCGAATACCTAAGCAAGATCCTGCCGCGCCTGCCGCAGGGGGTGCAGACCGAGTTGGGGCCCGACGCGACCTCCGTCGGTTGGGTGTTCCAATACGCCCTCGTGGACAAGAGCGGGAAGAACGACCTGTCCCAGCTGAAGTCCTACCAGGATTGGTACCTGAAGTATTACCTCCAGTCGGTGCCGGGCGTTGCCGAGGTCGCCACCGTGGGCGGCTTCGCGCGGCAATACCAGGTTCAGGTCGACCCCGCGGCCCTGCAAGGTTACGGCGTCACCATCGACGAGGTGGTCGATGCCGTCCGCAAGGGCAACAACGACGTCGGCGGGCGCTTGGTGGAGATGGCGGGGGCCGAATACATGGTGCGGGGCCGCGGCTACGCCAAATCCGTCGAAGACCTCGAGAAGATCGTCGTGAAGGTGAACGAAAAAACGGGCACCCCGGTGACGGTCGCGCAGGTGGCCCGCGTTCAGCTGGGTCCCGACATCCGCCGGGGAGTCGCGGACTGGAACGGGGAGGGGGATACCGTCGGGGGCATTGTGGTGATGCGCTATGGGGAAAACGCCCTCAAGGTCATCGACCGGGTGAAGGAAAAGCTCGAGGAGATCCGGCCCTCCCTGCCGCCCGGGGTGGAGATCGTCTCCACCTACGACCGCTCCGGCCTCATCCTCCGGGCGATCGACACCTTGAAGTGGACCCTCATCGAGGAGCTGATCATCGTCAGCATCATCATCCTGATTTTCCTTTGGCATATTCCGTCCGCCATCATCCCCATTCTGACCATCCCGATTTCGATCGTGTTGGCCTTCATTCCCTTCAAGGCCATGGGCATGACGGCCAATATCATGTCCCTGGCCGGCATCGCGATCTCCATCGGCGTTTTGGTGGACGGCGCGATCATCGAGGTCGAGAACGCCTATAAAAAATTGCAGCTCTGGGACGCGGGAGGGAGGGTCGGGGATTTCCACGAGGTGCGCCTGAAGGCCCTCAAGGAAGTCGGGCCCTCGGTGTTCTTCTCGCTCTTGGTCATCGCCGTGGCCTTTTTGCCGATCTTCACCCTGGTGGACCAAGAGGGGCGCCTGTTCAAGCCCCTCGCCTATTCGAAGAATCTGACGATGGCCATCGCGGCCCTCCTGGCCATCACGCTGGACCCCGCGATGCGGATGCTGTTCACCCGCATGGACTACGTCCATTTCAAGCCGCGCTGGCTCGCGTCCTTGTTCAACCATGTGACCGTCGGAAAATATTATCCGGAGGAGAAGCACCCGATCAGCAAGGCCCTGTTCAAGGTCTACGAGCCGGTTTGCCACGCGGTCTTGAGGCATCCCAAGACGACCATCCTGGTCGCCTGCCTGCTGATGGGGACGGTGATCTATCCCTATTCGAAACTGGGGTCGGAATTCATGCCGCCCCTGAACGAAGGGTCCATCCTCTACATGCCGACCACCTTGCCCGGCCTATCCGTGACCGAGGCCTTCAAGGCCATCCAAAAACAGGATGAAATCTTGAAGTCCTTCCCCGAGGTGGAGAGCGTCTTCGGGAAGGCGGGACGCGTGGACAGCTCCACCGATCCCGCGCCCTTTTCCATGGCGGAGACCACGGTGGTGCTGAAACCGACGTCGGAGTGGCGGAAGAAGGATCGCTGGTATTCGCGGCTTCCCGGATTCCTTCACGCGCCGTTGCGCCGTATCTGGCCGGACCATATCTCCTACGAGGAGTTGATCGCCGAGATGGACCGCAAGATGCAGATGCCGGGTTGGACCAATGCCTGGACCATGCCGATCCGGAACCGCATCGACATGCTCGCCACCGGGATCCGCACGCCGATCGGGATCAAGATCCTGGGCCCGGACTTGGAGAAAATCCAGGAAATCGGGACCCATCTCGAGAGCATCCTGCGCGAGGTGCCCGGCACCCGCAGCGTGTTCGCGGAGCGGACGGCGGGGGGTTACTTTTTGGACTTCGACTTCAAGCGGGAGGAACTGGCGCGCTACGGCCTGACGGTCGACGACGTCAACATGGTCGTGGCCCAGGCGATCGGCGGCGAGAACGTGACGACGACCATCGAGGGTCCGGAACGCTACGGGGTCAACGTCCGCTATCTGCGGGACCTGCGGGGGGACTTCAGCCAGTTGGAGCGGGTCTTGGTGCCGACGCCCTCCGGCGCCCAGATTCCCCTGGTGCAGGTCGCGGACCTCAAGGTCCGCTCGGGTCCGGCGATGATCCGCAACGAGAGCGGCCTCAAGGCCGGCTACGTCTTCGTGGATATGACCGGCCGCGACGTGGGCGGCTACGTCGCCGAGGCCAAAAAAAAGGTGGAAAGCGCCCTGGGCGCGACCCCCGGCTACACCCTCCAATGGAGCGGCCAGTTCGAGAACATGCAGCGGGTGGAGGAGCGCCTCAAGCTGGTCATCCCGCTGACGTTTTTTATCATTTTCATGCTGCTGTTCATGAACACCAAGTCGACGGTGAAGGCGGGCATCGTGATGCTGGCGGTGCCGTTTTCGGCGATCGGGGCGGTCTGGCTGCTCTATCTGCTTGATTACAATCTCTCGATCGCCGTTTGGGTCGGCATCATCGCCCTGATGGGTCTCGATGCTGAGACGGGCGTCTTCATGCTGCTCTTTCTCGACCTCGCCTACCACGAAAAGGCCGACAAGGGAGAAATGCGGACCCGGGAGGATCTCGTCGACGCCGTCATCCACGGCGCGGTGAAGCGGGTGCGCCCGAAGATGATGACGGTGATGTCGGCCTTCATGGGGCTGATTCCCATCATGTACTCCACCGGCACCGGCTCCGATATGATGAAGCGCATCGCCGCGCCGATGGTGGGCGGGCTGTTCACGTCCTTTGCCCTGGAATTGCTGGTGTATCCGGCGGTCTACTACCTGTGGAAATGGAACGGGGAAATGAAGCGGGGAACGCGCGTGCCGAGCCCGCTTCCGGCGGGGACCTTGCGGCCGCATTGAAGCGGGGCCCGCGCGCGGGCCGCGCCGCCCTTTGGGTTTGGATAGATTTCGGTAATTTCAATTTTTTATAAGGAGGTTTCTTATGAAGAATTTTTTTGTCGCCGGTTTTTGTCTGCTGTCCTTGCTTGCCGTCGCCGGCTGCGGCCGGGCCTCGGAAACCGTCCAGGGACCCGAGCCCGAGCTACGCCAAGTCTTGGCGACCCCGGGCGAATGGGCGGTTCCGGAAATCGACGGGGATCTGATCAAGGTGAACAACCTATTGTGCGCGGTCTCGCGCACGCCGATGGGTCAGGAGACGCTGGGGAAGTTCACGGGCCGGGTGGTGTACGCCGGCAATAATCCCAAGTATCGGGGCAAGACCTTCGAGTTCAATTACTGCTGCGCCATGTGCCAGCAGATGTTCCCACAGAAGTTCGCGAAGGACCCCGACGGGGTTTTGAGGTTCCACGGCCTGTTGTAGCCGTGCACCCGCTCAAAGACAGGCGGTAAATATGGAAATAAAATTCCTCGGCGCGGCCGGAACCGTCACCGGGTCGAAATACCTCGTGACGGCGGAAGGCAAAAACATTCTGGTGGATTGCGGCCTTTTCCAGGGGTTGAAAAATCTGCGCCTGAAAAATTGGGAGGCGCCGCCGCTGGACCCCGCGGTCCTCGACGCGGTTCTCCTGACCCACGCCCACATCGACCACAGCGGATACCTGCCGCTCCTGGTCCGACGCGGATTCAAAGGCAGGATATATTGCACCTTCGGCACACGCGCTCTCTGCGCCATTTTGCTGCCGGACTCCGGACATCTTCAGGAAGAAGAGGCGAGGTATGCGAACAAGAGGGGTTTCTCGAAGCATTCGCCCGCGCTTCCCCTCTATACCCAGGCGCAGGCGGAGACGGCCTTGCGGCAATTGTCTCCGCTGAATTTCGGCGAAGAATTTCCGCTCGGGAAAGGGTTGAGCTTTCAGTTTCTGCCTGCCGGGCATATCTTGGGTTCGGCGATGGTGCGCCTTCGCCAGGGGTCGAACTCGCTTCTTTTCAGCGGAGACTTGGGCAGGCCGAACGACCTGATCATGCGGCCCCCCGCGACGGTCCGTCGCGCCGATTACCTGGTGTTGGAATCCACCTATGGGGACCGCCGTCACGCGTCCGGCGACCCGGAAGAGGAGTTGGGGAAAGTCCTTCTTCGCGTCGCCGAGCGAGGCGGAGTGGTCCTGGTGCCCGCCTTCGCGGTAGGGCGAGCCCAGACCCTTCTCTATTGCATTCAAAGACTGAAGGCCTCCGGCAAAATCCCGGATATCCCCGTCTTTCTCAACAGTCCCATGGCGGTGAACGCCACGAACATTTATTGCAAGCATTTCGAAGAGCATCGCCTTACGGCCGAGCAATGCGAGGCCATATGCGGCACCGCCAAATTCGTGAACAGCGTCGAAGAATCGAAGGCCCTCAACCGAAAGCGCGGGCCGATGATCCTCATCTCGGCCAGCGGAATGGCCACGGGCGGCAGAATATTGCATCATCTCAAGGCCTTCGCCCCCGATCCGAACAACGCCATCCTTCTGGCCGGCTATCAGGCGGCCGGCACTCGCGGCGCCGCGATGGCCGCCGGGGCCGAATCGATCAAGATACACGGGGAATACGTTCCGGTGCGCGCCGAAGTGGTGAAAATGGATTCCTTGTCGGCGCATGCCGATTACGTCGAGATCCTGCAGTGGTTGCGGGGCTTGGAGTCGCCGCCACGGACCGTGTTCATCACTCACGGCGAGCCGGCGGCGGCCGATGCGCTTCGCCGCAGGATCGAGGAGCAGTTTCATTGGAAATGCCGGGTGCCGGAATACTTGGAAACGGCCGACCTTTGAGCGGAGCCGCAATCCGGCGGCCGGCCGGGAAAAACAGAGAGAGCCCATGATCGCTGCGATCATCGAATTTTGCGCGCGCAACCGCCTCCTGGTGTTGATCGGGGTCGGCGCCCTATTGCTGTGGAGCGCCTGGGCGATCCGCCGCACCCCCGTGGACGCCTTGCCCGACCTCTCGGACACCCAGGTCATCCTATGGACCGAGTGGATGGGCCGCAGTCCCAATCTTATCGAGGACCAGATCACCTACCCGCTCGTCACTGCCTTCCTTTCGGTGCCCCGGGTCAAGGTGGTGCGCGGCTTCTCGATGTTCGGGATGTCCTTCGTCTACATCATTTTCGAGGACGGAACCGACATCTATTGGGCGCGGACCCGCGCCTTGGAATACCTCTCCAAGCTGCGGGGCAGGTTGCCGCCGGGGGTGGCGCCCGAGATCGGTCCGGACGCCACCGGCGTCGGCTGGGTCTTCGAATACGCCCTGGTGGACAAGAGCGGGAAACACAGCCTTCAAGAGCTGCGCAGTTTTCAGGATTGGTACCTCCGTTATTGGCTGACCTCGATTCCGGGAGTGGCCGAGGTCGCCAGCCTGGGCGGCTACGAGAAGCAGTACCAGGTCGAAATCGATCCCGCGAAGCTGCAGGCCCTCAATGTCTCGCTGATGGACGTGGCGGAGGCCATCCGCCGCTCAAATTCGGAGACGGGGGCCCGGCTGGTGGAAATCGCGGGCGCCGAGTACATGATCCGCGGCCGCGGCTACGTGACCGACGCCAAGTCCTTGGAGGAGCTTGCGGTAGGGCTTGGGCCGGGGGGCACGCCCGTGCGCCTGCGCGACGTGGCGCGCGTTCAGGTAGGCGGGAATATCCGGCGTGGCTTCGCCGAGCTCAACGGCGAGGGCGAGGCGGTGGGCGGCATCGTGGTGATGCGGTACGGGGAAAACGCCTTGGCCGTCATCGATCGGCTCAAGGCCCGTCTGCAGGAACTGAAGCCCTCCTTTCCGGAGGGCGTGGAGTTGGTCGCCACTTACGACCGCTCCGACCTGATCCGCAGCTCGATGAAAACCCTCTCCGACGCCCTGCTCGAGGAGATGGTCCTCGTGGCCGCGATGATCGTCCTTTTCCTGTTCCATTTCCGCTCGACCTTGGTGGCGGTGATCACGCTGCCGGTGGCGGTGGCCGTATCCTTCATCCCCATGTATTACATGCGGCTCACCTCCAATATCATGTCGCTGGCGGGGATCGTCATCGCCATCGGGGACGTCGTGGACGCCGCCATCATCATGGTGGAAAACGCCCACCGCAAGCTGGAGGAAGACGGAGGCCGCAGGCCGCGCCTGGAGGTGGTCATCGAGGCCGCGCGGGAAATCGGGCCCAGCATCTTCGGCTCCCTGCTCATCATCGTGGTCGCCTTCCTTCCGGTCTTCGTCCTGGAGGCCCAGGAGGGCCGCCTGTTCAGCCCGCTGGCCTATACCAAGACCTATTCAGTGGCCTTCGGGGCCCTACTCGGGATCACCTTGGTTCCGGCCTTGATGGTGTTTTTTGTCCGGGGAAAGATCCGCCCCCAGGAATCGAATCCGATCAACCGCGTCAGCATCGCGCTTTACCGCCCGATATTGAGGTTCTGCCTGCGCCGCCGTTACGCGGTCCTCGGCGTCGCGGTGCTGCTGATATTGGCGACCTTCCTGCCGTTCCAGCGACTCGGCTCGGAGTTCATGCCGCCCCTCTCCGAGGGGTCGATCCTGTTCATGCCCGTGACCCCGCCCGGACTCTCTATCGAGGCGGCGAAACAACTCGTCCAGACCCAAGACAGGATCCTCAAAAAATTTCCCGAGGTCGCATCGGTGTTCGGGAAGGCGGGCCGGGCCGAGACCCCCACCGATCCGGCCCCCCTGTCGATGATCGAGACGGTCGTGACGCTGAAGCCGAAGTCGGAGTGGCGTCCCGGCATGACGCAAGAGAAGCTCATCGCCGAGCTGGACGAGGCCCTCGCTTTTCCGGGGGTGCAGAACGCCTTCACGATGCCGATTAAGGCGCGGGTGGACATGCTGACCACCGGCATCCGCACCCCCATCGGGATCAAGGTGTTCGGCAAGGACCTCGCCCAGATCGCCAAGATCGGCGAGGAGCTGGAAAACATCCTCAAAGGGGTCCCGGGGACGCGCAGCGTCTACGCGGAGCGGGAGATGGGCGGTTTCTTCGTCGATTTTGTTCCGGACCGCGCGGCCTTGGCGCGCTACGGACTAAAGATCGAGGACGTGAACGGCGCGGTCGAGATGGCCATCGGGGGCATGGACCTCTCGACGACCATCGAGGGCCGCGAGCGCTACAAGATCAACCTGCGCTACCCACGCGAGCTGCGGGACGACTTGGAGCGGCTGCAGCGCGTCCTGGTCCCGGTGATGCGGGCCCAGGCCGGGGCGGGGCCGGAGGCCAAGGGCGGCATGGCCGGCGGCATGAAATCCGACCTGCCGGGGCCGGTCACCCAGGTGCCGCTCGCCCAGTTGGGCAAGATCGAGGCGGTCATGGGACCGCCCATGATCAAGAACGAGATGGGCTCGTTGAACGGCTGGGTCTACGTCGACATCCAAGGCCGGGACATCGGAGGTTACGTCAACGACGCCAAGCGGGCGGTGGCCCAGTCCTTGAAACTCCCGCCCGGCTACTATTTGAAATGGACCGGGCAATACGAATTCTTGGAACGCATCCAACGGCGCATGCGGATCGTGATCCCGTTGACGTTGCTGTTGATCGTGGCGATCCTGTATTTCAATTTCCAGGGCCTCGGCCAGACCCTGATCGTCATGCTCTCCGTGCCCTTCGCGGCCGTCGGGGCGGTTTGGCTGCTTTATGCCTTCCGTTACAACACCTCCATCGCGGTCTGGGTCGGCATGATCGCCTTGCTGGGCATCGCCGCCCAGACGGCCTCGATCATGGTGGTGTACCTGGACGAAGGGTTCCGGGCCTGGCGCAAGGAGGGCAGGCTTCGGAGTGCCGACGACCTCGTCCGAATGGCGGTGGAGTACGGCGCCACGCGGGTCAGACCGCTGCTGATGGCGGTGGGCCTGAACATCGTCGGCCTGGTGCCCATCATGGTCAGCGACGGCGCCGGTTCGGACGTGGCGAAGCGGATCGCGGCGCCGCTTTGGGGCGGCTTGCTTTCCCTGACCTTGCTGACCCTCTTGGTGATCCCCTCGGTTTACGTGATTTGGCGGAGTTTTCATCTCCGGGAAGCGGAGGGGACGTGAACCCGGAAGTCGTCCAGCATCCGGCATCGCCCCCCTGGCACACCTGGACAGCCGAGGCCGTCCTCGGTCACCTGCGTTCGGACCGGCGAGGTCTCTCCGAAGAAGAGGCCGCCCGAAGGTTGGCCCGGTACGGTTGGAACGAGCTCAAAGAGGGCAAGCCGGTCAAGCCGCTCAAGATTTTCCTTGGCCAGTTTTCCAGCCTCATCGTCTGGATCCTGATTGCCGCCGGCCTCGTGTCGGGTCTGTTGCAGGAGTGGGCCGACAGCATCGCGATCTTTTCGATCGTTCTGCTCAACGGAATCCTCGGATTTTACCAAGAGTACAGCGCCGAGAAATCCATCGCCGCACTGAAAAAGATGACCGCGCCCCACGCCAAGGTGCGGCGGGGCGGGGAGCTGCGCGTCCTGCCCGCGAGGGAAGTCGTCCCGGGAGATATTTTGGAATTGGAGGCGGGAGACCTCGTCCCCGCCGACGCCCGGCTGTTGGAGGCCGATTCCCTGCAAAGCCTGGAGGCGGCCTTGACCGGGGAATCCGAGCCGGTCCGCAAATCGGTTGCGGCCTTGGGAGCCGCCGAAGTCCCGCTCGGCGACCGCAAGAACCTGCTCTATATGGGGACCAGCATTTCGGCGGGCGCGGGCCGCGCGGTCGTCGTCGCCACCGGGATGAAGACCGAATTCGGTCGCATCGCCGGCCTACTGCAGCAGGCCGCCTTCGAGGAGGGCACTCCCCTGCAGAAACGTCTGCAGGCCGTGGGTCGCGTCTTGGTGTGGGCCTCCCTGGGGATCGTGGCGGTCCTATTTCTCTTGGGATATTTGCGGGGACTCAACCCCTTCGACCTCTTTTTGACCTCCGTCAGCATGGCGGTGGCGGCGGTTCCGGAGGGGCTGCCCGCGGTGGTCACCATCGGCCTGGCCTTGGGCGTGCAACGCATGTCGCGCCGGCGCGCCTTGATCCGCAAGCTGCCGGCCGTGGAGACCTTGGGCTCCACCAACGTGATCTGCACGGACAAGACGGGGACGCTCACGGTAGGCGAAATGACGGTGCGAGAGATCTACGTCGGCAGCGTCGCATTCGCGGTGAGCGGAGAAGGCTACGGACCGGAGGGGGAAATCCTCCTGGAGGGCCGGCCTCCTGGGGTCGGCCAAGAGGCCTTGATCCGACGCTTGCTGACGGTGATGACCGGGTGCAACGAGGCGCATCTCATTCACGAGAAGGACCGATGGCAGGCCGTCGGGGATCCCACGGAAGCCGCCTTGCTGGCCGCGGCCCGCAAGGCCGGCGTCGAGCAAGACGCCGTGGAGCGGGACTTCCCCAAGCTCCGGGCCTTTCCCTTCGATTCCGAACGAAAGCGGATGTCGGTCCTTCGCGAAACCCCCGGCGGCGTCCCTGAAGCGATGGTCAAGGGGGCCCCCGACATCTTACTGGCCCTGTGCACGCATATCTTGGACGAAGGGGGTCTTCGTCCGATCGAGGCCTCCGACCGGGAGCGCCTGACGAAACAGATCGATGCCATGGCGGAGCGGGCCCTGCGGGTATTGGCCGCCGCGTATCGCCCGCTCGAGGCAAGGGGCTTCGAAGGTCTTTCCTGGGAGGACGTGGAAAGCCGTTTGGTCTTCCTCGGGCTCGTGGGGATGTACGATCCGCCCCGCGCCGAGGCGAAAGAGGCCGTTGCCAAATGCCGGAGCGCCGGCATCCGCGTGGTGATGATCACCGGGGACCACCCGCATACGGCCCTGGCGATAGCCCGGGAGCTCGGCATCGCGGCGGAGGATGCGAAGGCGCTGTCCGGGGCGGAATTGGACGGGCTCTCCGACCGAGAGCTTCAGGCGCGGGTGGCCGAGATTGCGGTCTATGCCCGGGTGAGCGCGGAGCACAAGCTGCGCGTGGTGCGCGCCTGGAAGGCCGTGGGCGCGGTGATCGCGATGACCGGGGACGGCGTGAACGACGCCCCGGCGATCAAGGGGGCCGATATCGGCATCGCGATGGGCATCACCGGCACCGAGGTCACCAAGGAGGCCTCCGACATGGTCGTTACCGACGACAACTTCGCCTCCATCGTCGCGGCGGTCGAGGAGGGCCGCGGCGTCTACGACAACATCAAGAAGACGCTCCAGTATCTCCTGGCGGGCAACGTCGGCGAGTTGCTGTTGATGACGACGGCCGTTTTGCTCGGCCTGCCGCTTCCGCTCCTGCCGATCCACCTGCTTTGGATCAACCTCGTCACCGACGGACTGCCCGCGCTGTGCCTGGCCACCGATCCCATCGACCCCGACGTGATGCGACGCCCACCGCGGCGGCGGGAGGCCGCCATGACGGATCGCGCTTTCCTTTACTGGACGCTCTTCCCCGGCCTGCTGACGGCGGCGATTGCCTTGGGCGTCTATGGGTATGTCTTGCGCGCGGAAGGTCTGGAAACGGCTCGAACCGCCGCCTTCGCCGTGCTGGTTTACGCCGAAATGCTCAAGTCCTTCGCTTTCCGGAACGAGCGGAAGCCGTTTTGGCAAGTGGGGATATTTTCGAACGCCAGGCTCTTCGCGGTGGTCACGCTTTCCGTCGTCTTTCAGCCCTGGGCCCATCATGTCGAATTCCTGGAGAGGTTTTTCAAGATTTCGGCCATCTCCTGGCGGGAGTGTCTACTGCTCGTCGCGATCGGCGCCGTTCCGCTCGCCGTGATCGAATCGGTCAAGATGTTGAAACATTGGTTTTCCACAAGGAGGTACGCATGCGTCCATTCGTGAGGATTATTATTTTCCTTGCCGCGTCGGCGGTTTTATCGACCGCCCCGGCCCTCGCAGGAATCAATTATATCGAATACCGCGAACGCTACGGAAACGACCCACGAGGGGACCCCATTGGGAGCAAGAAGGCCTACACGCGGCCCAAGCCGGATTCGGACCGCGGACCTTCCGGAATAGATTCGCGGCCGAGTCCGGAGAGTCCCCCCAAGACAAAAAAATCACTCGAGGAGGGCGTCCCACGAGATTCGTTACCGATGACGAGATGATTTTGGCGGCAACGGGCTAATTAATAGGCAGTGCGAGTCTCGAACCGACAATATTCTGTTTCTAATTCTTGCATTTGACGTGATTTTTGTTAAAAACCCCATAATCTCAACCTATTTAGGAGGATGTTCTCTATGAAGAAGTTCATGATTTCCGGATTGTCGATCTTGTCATTATTCTTAGTGGCGGGATCCAAGGTTGCTCTCTCCGCGGACAAACCGGCGGCTGCCCCAGCCGCTCCGGCCGCCGCGGCGCCCGCGCAAGACTTCGACGTGCAAAAGGCCATCGCCGCCGGCGATCACAAGGGCCTGGCCGCGTTTTACAAGGCTCAGGCGCAGGCCTATCGCGACAAGGCGGCGAAGCATGAACATATGCACGCCGACTACAAGAAGAGCCATGTTCACTACAAGGGCATGGAAAACTCCCTCGCGGCCCATTGCGCCATCCTGAAAGAGCGCGCCTTGGAGACCGCGAAGCAATACGACGCCCTCGCTGCCGAGGAGGAGAAGCTCGCGGCCCAAGGGAAGTAAGTCTCCGTTGAAGCGAAAAAAATCCCGCCCGAACGCTCGGGCGGGATTTTTTTTGGAAACGATTCGTCTCGGCGCGGTCCTTCGGGAGCGTCGGCCGCCCCTCGATCGTGGTCCGGTTACTCCGAATCATGCTCCTTTCGCCCGGGCGAACCCTTCTTGCATCGCCCATGGCGCATGATTGGGGTCTAGGTCGAGTCTCTCCGCCAAGATTCGGCTATATCTGTAAAAATGCTTATGCAGTGCGAGGTGCCAAAGGGCTTCCTTGAGGTAAGCCGGGTTGGTTTTGGCGATTTGCCGCAAGACCCGAAAGAAGTATCGCCGCCGCTCGCGGCTACCTGTTAGGAGGTAGTATCGCAAAAGTGTCCAAAGCCGTTGGAGATTGTAGGCCGCGTGCTGCGCGGAGAATTTCTTGCGGCGCTTCGTCGGCGGCCGGCGGATCGCCGCTAGGGTGCCGCAGAGGCGCTTGCCGTAGTTCTCGTAGGAGTAGAGATCGTTCATCAGGCGCACGTAGCCGGCGCGTAGCTCCTCCTTGCCAAGGAGTTTCGGGACGATGTTCGTGTCCGCCTGGTCCCGGTACTGGTAGCCCTCTAACAGGCGCCCCTCCTTCTGGAGGCGGTGCCAGAGCGGCGTGTTGGCGGGGGCGTTGAGCATGCCCGTCATCGAGATCGGGATGTCGCTCTCGTTGATGAAATCGAGCTGCTCCCGGAAGGCCTCGGGCCCGTCGTGATCGAAGCCGACGATCATCCCCGCCCAGACGAAAATGCCGTAGGACTGAATCATCTTGATATCGGCGATCAGGTCGCGCCGGGTGTTCTGCACCTTGTGGACTTCGAGGAGGTTCTCCGTCTTGGGCGTCTCGATCCCGATGAAGACGCTGTGGAAGCCCGCCTCCGCCATCAGTTCGAGGAGCTCCTTGTCCTGGGCCAGGTTGATCGTCACCTGCGTCGAGAAGCGCAGGGGGCGCGGAAAGCCGCGGTTGACCTCGATCAGCCTTCGGCAGACGGCCCGCGCGTGGGCCTTGTTGCCGATGAAGTTGTCGTCGGCGAAGAAAATGGAGTCCCGACCGGCGGCATGGACGTGGGGATAGACGGCCTCCAGCTCCGCCGCGATCCGGTCGGGACTCTTCTGCCGTACCTTGCGTCCCAGGTAGACGATGACGTCGCAAAATTCGCAGTCGAAGGGGCATCCGCGCGTCGTCTGCACGGGGATGCGGCCGTAATGCTTGAAGTCGAGCAGGTCCCAACGGGGCGTCGGCGAGAGGGCTAAGTCGACCTTCTCGGTCTCCACATAGCGTCGCTCGGCGCGGCCGGCGGCGAAATCGGCCAGAAATTGGGGCCAGATGCGTTCCGCCTCGCCGACGATCAGGTGATCGACGTGCGGGGCGCAGTCCTCGGGGCATAGCGAGGCATAGGGTCCGCCCATCACGACCGTCTTGCCGCGGCGCCGAAACTCGGCCGCGATCTCGAACATGCGGGCGGATTGGATGTTGAATCCCGTGATGCCGATGAGATCGGCCGCGACGTCGAAGTCGAGCGGTGCGACGTTCTCGTCGCGGATCGTTACGTCGTGCTCGCGGGGCGTGAGGGCCGCGACGGTGGGCAGGGCGAGGTTGGCCATCGCGTAGCGGTAGCCGTATTCGCGGACATGGCGAAAGCCCCAGAAGGTGTCGGGAAAGGCGGGATTGACGAGATGGATCTTCATGGCCGCGCATCATCGGCGCGCAGGCTCCGCCTGTCAAAAGTTCTGAAAATTTTTCTTGTTCTAAGGTTTTGAAAGTTGAGAACCGCGGCAACGCGCGGCGCAAGCCGGCGAAATCCTCCGCTTATTTTTTCACAAGGCCCTCGACGGTCTCGCGCAGCTTGCGGTTGAATTCCTCGGGCCTCTCCAGCTGCGGCAGGTGCCCCGAGCCCTGAAGCTCGACGACGTCGAAGTCTGCGTACTTGCGGTTGACCTCGACCGAGGTCTTGAGGCCCAAGGGCGGACTCGAGTCCGAATTGAGGCAGCGGATCGGGACCTTGACGGCCGACATCCAGGACGCCAAATCCAGCGAGAAGAGGTCTTTGATGAGGGAGACCGCGGCCTGCGGGTCGGTCTTCGAGGCCTGCTCGACGGCCCAGGCGATCAGCTTGGGGTCGGCGTCCTTGGCGAAGACCATCGGCATGAACTTCGCCAGGCCGGCGCGAAAGTCCTGTTCCAGGGATTTGATGAACCCTTCCCGCAAGTCCTCAGGCGTTTTCATCTCGACGTTTTGCAGGGTGTCGACGCAGACCACGCCTACCACGGTTCCGGGGTTGTCCTTGGCCGCCGCCAGCGAGATGCTCCCGCCCATCGAGGATCCGACCAACACGACATTATTCAATTTCAGCTGTTTGATGAGCGCGTCGACGTCCCGGGCCAAGTCCGCGACCTTCAGGTCTTTCCGGCCGCGGTCGGACTCGCCGTGGCCCCGCAGGTCGAGTGCGACCACCCGGTAGTTCTTGGACAGCTCGGCCATGGCTGAGTCCCAATAACGGCGGTTGCAGGACCAGCAGTGGATGAAGAGCAGGGTGGCGTCGCCGGAGCCCTTGGTCTCGTAGACGATCTTACCCCCGTCGGGCAGGGTCAGGGTTTGGGCGCCTTCTTTGGGTTTGGGGCAGGCCGAGAGCAGGACGAGCGAGAGTCCGAAACAGAACCAATGAGATAATCTTTTCATGGCGCAAGAATACTACAATTGGCGACAAGTTCGAAGCCTTTGCGGAGTGCGATATGCCCGGCCCTGAACCGGTGGTTTATTAAGAAATTGCTACTTGGGCAAAGGGGCGCCGAGGCGAATCAGGCCAGCCTTGGCCAAATCCTTCGCCGTCTGCTTGGCGAGGGACTGCAGGAAGGATTTCTCGCTATGCGACTTGAAATCCCCCCGGGTGCTGGCGGATCCGACCCAAACCGGATTAAGATCGGCGGCGTCCAGCAGGGTCAAGCCGTAATCTTGGACCATGACATGTTCGGTATAATCTCCGCTTTGGGTGGTGGTGACATAGGTGCTGCCGTCCTTGCGTTTTCGCACCTCGGTGTTGGTCGAAGTCGGCGGATGGTAAATGGTGTCTTTGCGGATATTCTTCACCTCGATCCGCAAGAGGCCGTCGATGCCGTGGCGGCGGAGGATCTCCTTGGGATCGACGCCGGAGGCGAGGGCCTCGGCGTAAAAGGATTGGGTGGCGGTGGCGACCGGGACGCGGACCTGATCGAAGAGGGAGCGAAAGGCCCATTCCAACTGGATGTTTTCCTGGGGGTGCGGGCCGCGGGCCTCGACCAGGACTTTTTGGAAGGTCTTTCCCTGGATCCCGGGATTTTGGGAGCTGGAGATCTTGGTGACGGGGGCGCAGCCCAGCAGTACAATGAAGGCCGCTATTTTGAAACAAACTTGGCGTAATGAGAGCATAGGATCCTTATTTTTTTGAACCCGAGCCTTTCCTAGACCCAAGCCGGGTCCGGGCGGTTAAAGGCGAAAAAGGGGAATTTTATGAAATTGGCGCTTCTGTCTCTCACCCTATGGACCGCATTGCAAGCCTCGCCGGCGGCGCTTCGCGCCGCGGAGCCCGAGACCAAACCCTCCGCGACCTTGTTGGAGGAGGCCGAGACCCTGGCCCAGATCTACGTCAAATTGCGGCTGCTGGGTTCTTCCTTGGAGGGGCCCGAGCTCAAGGAATACTTGGACGCGATGAACCGCGGCCTCGACAAGGTCCTGGCCTTCCGGGATTCCTTCACGCCCGAGAAAAAGAAGAAGCTCGAGGGACAGCTGAAAGGCCTGCAGAAGGAATCCGCCAAGTTGCTCGACCGCAACGCCGAGCAGATCCGCAAAGAGCTGCCCAAGTTGGTCGACCACCTGCACGAACTGGTGAAAACGCTGGCGCAGTAACGAAAAAGGCGGCCCGCAGGCCGCCTTTTTCACGGAAAAACAAGATTGCCAATTAAGCGTGCGCCGCTTCTCCCGACTTGATCCGCATCCCGTAGAAGGAGCGGATGACGAAGATCGTCGAGAGCACGAAGAAGACCCCCGCCAGGATGGCGCTGGTGTTGCGCGGCAGCTCGATCGCCAGCTCGACGGCCAAGAGGCCGAACAGCGTGGTGAACTTGATGATCGGGTTGAGCGCCACCGAGGAGGTGTCCTTGAAGGGGTCGCCGACCGTGTCGCCGACGACGGTCGCGGCGTGCAGGGCCGAGCCCTTTTCCTTCAATTCGACCTCGACGACCTTCTTCGCGTTGTCCCAGGCGCCGCCGGCGTTGGCCATGAAGATGGCTTGATAGAGGCCGAACAGCGCGATGGAGATCAGGTAGCCGACGAAGAAGAAAGGTTCGATACAGGCGAAGGCCAGGGTGCTGAAGAAGACCGTCAGGAAGATGTTGAACATCCCCTTCTGCGCGTACTGGGTGCAGATCGCGACGACCTTCTTGCTGTCGGCGATCGAGGCTTTTTCGCTGCCTTCCAGCTTGATGTTGGCCTTGATGAACTCGACCGCGCGGTAGGCGCCGGTGGAGACCGCCTGCATGGAGGCGCCGGTGAACCAATAGATGATGGCGCCGCCGGTGATCAGGCCCAGCAGGAAGGGCGGGTGCAGGAGCGAGAGGTTCTCGATGCCCGTCTTGAGCCCGCCGGTCAGCAGGAAGATGATCGAGAAGATCATGGTCGCCGCGCCGACCACCGCGGTGCCGATGAGCACGGGCTTGGCGGTGGCCTTGAAGGTGTTGCCGGCGCCGTCGTTTTCCTCGAGCAGGTCCTTGGCCTTGTCGAACTTGACGTCGAAGCCGTAGTCCCGCTTGATCTCTTCCTTGATGTTGGGGAGGTTTTCGATGGTCGAGAGCTCGTAGACCGATTGGGCGTTGTCGGTGACCGGTCCGTAGGAGTCGACCGCGATCGTGACCGGTCCCATGCCCAGGAAGCCGAAGGCGACCAGACCGAAGGCGAAGACCGCCGGGGCGGCCATCAGCGAGCCGATGCCCATGGCGCTGACGCCGTAGGCGGCGGCCATCAGGGCGACGATGACCAGGCCCATCCAGTAAGCGCTGAAGTTGCCCGCGATCAGGCCCGAGAGGACGTTGAGCGAGGCGCCGCCCTCGCGGGAGGCGGTGACGACTTCGCGGACGTGGCCCGACTCGGTCGAGGTGAAGATCTTGATCATCTCGGGGATGAGCGCGCCCGCGATGGTGCCGCAGGTGATGATCGTCGAGAGCTTCCACCACAGGGTTCCGTCCCCCAGGTCGGGGATCAGCAGGTAGGAGACGACGTAGGTCAGGGCCAGCGAGACGATGGAGGTGACCCACACCAGCGAGGTGAGGGGCGATTCGAAGTTCATCTTGTCGGCGTTGCCGAAGCGGGCCTTGGCGTAGGCCTCGTTGAGCAGGTAGGACATGCCGCTCGCCAGGATCATCACGATGCGCATGGCGAAGATCCAGACCAAGAGCTGGATCTGCGTCACAGCCTCGGGGACCGCCAAGAGGATGAAGGTGATCAGCGCGACGCCGGTGACGCCGTAGGTCTCGAAGCCGTCCGCCGTGGGGCCGACCGAGTCGCCCGCGTTGTCGCCGGTGCAGTCCGCGATGACGCCGGGGTTGCGCGCGTCGTCTTCCTTGATGTTGAAGACGATCTTCATCAGGTCGGAGCCGATGTCGGCGATCTTGGTGAAAATGCCGCCCGCGATGCGGAGCGCCGAGGCGGCCAAGGACTCGCCGATCGCGAAACCGATGAAGCAGGGCCCGGCGTAGTCGGCCGGGATGAAGAGCAGGATGCAGAGCATCATGACCAGCTCGGTGGCGATCAGCAACATGCCGATGCTCATGCCGGCCTTCAGCGGAATGGCGTAGACCGGGAAGGGCTTGCCCTTGAGGCTGGCGAAGGCAGCGCGGGAGTTGGCCAGGGTGTTGATGCGGATGCCGAACCAGGCGACTCCGTAGCTGCCGGCGATGCCGATCAAGCTGAACACCAGGATCATCGCGACCTTGTCGATCGAGAAGTGCCGCAGATTATAGAAATAGACCCATATAATGATGCCGATGAAGACCTCGAGGAGCAGGATGAACTTGCCCTGGGTGATCAGGTAGGTCTTGCAGGTTTCGTAGATCAGCTCGGAGATGTCCTTCATGGACTGGTGGACCGGAAGGCCCTTGACTTGGGAGTAGATGACCAAACCGAAGACGAGGCCGAGTCCGCAGATGCCGAGTCCGTAGAGGAGCAGGTCGTGTCCGTTGACCCCCAGGAAGCTGACCGAGCTCAAGTCCGGGAGGACGAGCTCCGCCTCGCTGGCGTGGGCGGCACCGCCAACCAGGATCAGGGCGCAGAAGGCCAGGAGTGCGAACAAGGGCCGAGCGGCCTTTAAATCTTTAAAAAATTTCATGAATAGGCTCCTCATCGATTCCCGCGCGACGGCGGGGTGGAAAAAAGTCGGCCTCGTATAGCTTAGGAGTTGGCGATCTCCAAGGAAATTTTTCGGATGGGGATATTGGGGTAAAAATACATAAAAATCATACAGTTAACTAATTTTGCCTTCCGGCTTGACCGGTCTGACCCGCTATGTTACCAACGCGCGGCGTTGAAAAGACCGCGCCCCAAGCAGAGCGACCCTTTCCTGATCGCCTTTGGCATCTACGGCGGGGTCGGCTTCCAGCTGGCGGCCTCGGTGGTGGGCGGATTGCTCCTCGGAGGCTATGCCGACAAGCGCTGGGGCACTGGCCCTTGGCTGACCATGACGGGCCTGATCGTCGGGGCCGTCGGCGGTTTCTACAACCTTATCAAGATCTTGAATTGGAACCAAAACCGCCGCGAGCGGCGGCGCACCGACGGGTAGGGTGTCCGGGTCGGGTGGTGACGATGAAGGAAGATTTGAATCCGGGCGCCCCGGCCGAAGCGGTCGAGGCCAACCCCGAGGCCGCTCGGCATCTCGAGCGCAACAACCTGTTGTTGGTGGTCCTGGGCACCGCGGCCTTCGGTTTCACCGAGGATTTCCGCCAGGTGCTCAGCTTCCTGGCGGGCGGCATCCTGACGGTGGTCAACTTGAGGCTGTTTCGCCTCATCGTGGCCGGGATGGTGGGGGGCAAGACGACCAAGAAGGGTCGACTGGTCGCCCAGGTGTTCCTCAAGTTTTTCGGCGTGATGGGGGCCTTGGCCTTCTTGATGCTGTGGGTGAAGCCGGCCCCGGTACCTTTCTTGCTGGGGCTGTCGACGGTCGTGGTCGCGATCACCCTCGAAGGGATTTTTGGCATTTTCAGGCAGGAGCGTTAAGACATGCATCATTTTTCCTGGATCGGGTACTACCTCCACGTCGGACATCATCATATTCACATCGCCCATGCGGCGCTCGCGGCGCTGATCCTTACCTTCCTGGGCGTGATCGTCTATTTCAAGCTGCGCAACACCGAGGCGGCCCTGGTCCCCGGGTCGAAGATCAGCGTTCCGAACATCTTCGAGGTGGCTGCCGAGAGCCTGATCGGCCTGATGGAAGGCATCATGGGCCACGATGCCAAGAAATATTTCCCGATGATCGGGACCTTGTTCATCTTCATTTTTCTGAACAACATGATGGGCTTGATCCCCGGCCTGCTGCCGCCGACCGACAACATCAACACCACCCTGGCCTGCGGCCTCGTGGTCTTCTTTTATTTCAACTACATCGGCATCAAGGAGAACGGGCTGATCAACTATCTCAAGCACTTCGCCGGCCCCGTCATCTTCCTTGCGCCGCTTATGCTGGTCATCGAGCTGATCGGCATCGCCGTGCGCCCCGTCTCGCTGGGGCTGCGCCTCTTCGGCAATATCACCGGCGACCACATGGTCTTCGGAATTTTTTCGGATTTGGTGCCCCTCGGGGTGCCCGTGATCTTTTTGGCCCTGGGCTTGTTCGTGTCCTTCATCCAAGCCTTCGTGTTCTCGCTTTTGTCGACGATCTACGTCGCCTTGGCGCTGCCGCATGGCGAGGAGCATCACCACTGAAGGCCGGGATTTTCCCAGCCTGTCTAGTCCACCTCGGGAATTAGCTCGGGGGCCGAAACGCAACGCAGGAAAGATCCTGCATCAGGAGAAACAAAAATGAAGAAGCTCATCGCCGGGATTTCCGGTTTCCTCGCCACCGCCTTCGTCAGCGTCGCCGCCTTCGCCCAAGAGCATGCGGCGGCCGCGCCCGCCGGCGGCGGCACCAGCACCAACGCCATCTACGCGATCTCGGCCGCCCTGGCCATCGCCGTCGCCGCCTCTTTCGGCGCGATCAGCCAGTCGAAGGCCGCCGCCGCCGCCCTCGAGGGCATCGGCCGCAACCCCGGCGCCGCCGGCAAGGTGCAGACCCCGATGATCATCGCCCTGGCGCTGATCGAGTCGCTGGTCATCTACGCCCTGGTCATCGCCTTCTTGATCCAAGGCAAGATCGCCTAAGGCTTTCTCCCTCCTTTAAACGGGCCGAGGCCGGCGCAGGTCGGCGGAGGGTCCGTTAAGGTAATGACTAAGAGCCCCGTTCCGGTTTGCCGGGACGGGGCTTTTTTTTATGGGCGCGGCGGTCGGCGAACCTCGGGCTCGAGCCGGTGTTAGGGTCAAACGGGCCCGGATTTTTCCTGAGTGCCCGAGGGGCGCTCGAGGCCGCGGCCGGAGTTGAGGGCTAAGACCGCCGCGTGAAGCCTGGAGCGGGCACCCAGCTTGTGCAGGATGCGGGTCACATGCGTCTCGATCGTTGGGATGGAGACGAAACGACGGCGAGCGATCTCGGCGTTGGAGAGGCCCCGGGCGAGATCGGAAAGGACCTCGGTCTCGGCCCGGGTGAGCCCGCGGCACCGGGCCAGGTCGGCCAAATCGGGCGGCAGACGTTCGCCCCCCAGGTCGGCCGCCACGAAGTATTCGCCGGAAGGCCGACGCGCCAGGAAAAGCTCCGCTTCGATCGGCGGGCCTTCCGCCCTGTCGATCGCGACGGAAAAGGGCATCGGATTCGCGGTCGGCGGCGCGTTTTCCGCGGCGAGGGAGCCCAGACGCCGCGCGCCGGCGATCAGGGGCTCGGGCAGCGCGCGTCGTCCTCCGAGATGGGAAGCCAGTATTCCCTCGGCCGGGGAGGACATCCACAGCAATTTGCCGCGGAGGTCGAGGGCGAGCAAGGCCCTGCCTTGCACCTGCTCCAGCAGCGACTCGACGACGCCGGCCGCGGCCAAGGCCTGCGAGACGCGGCCCGCACGCCGCACCGCCGATCTCAGGGCGGGCAAAACGGCAGCGGCGGCCCGAATCTCCTCCCGCCCGAAGTCTTCGCGCCGCGCCGAGCGGCCGCAAACGATCCCCACGAAACCCGGCGCCATGTGCCCGGTGTCGCTGAGCCGCAGGTGGAAAAACCAGGAGATGCCCTGTCGGTCCGAGAATTCGGCGAGCGCCCGGTGGGCGCGGAAATCCTTCCACTCGCGGCAGCGGGTACCGATCAGGAGACTCGGATTTTTCCGCTTCATCACGCGCTGGAGCGGATCGACCGTCACGAACCGCTCGGCGTATTCGTCCAGGCCCTCGGCGATCGCTCCCGCGACGGGGGCGAGGGGTCGTTCTTTTCTGGTGTGGTAGAGAAGAGAGGTGCCGGCGCCCATGAGGCGCTCGAGGCGCGGAAGGACGTTCCGCCCTACTTCCTCCAAGGTGAGGGTTTCCGCCGTCCTGCGGACGACCTGAGAAATGAGTTTTTCCCGTTCGTGCTCGCCGGCCATCGTGCGCCCCGCTGGATGTCGATTTTCGATGGATTGCTTTGGGACCAGCATAGCCCTTGGCGGGATCCGCCGCAAGCGCCCCATAAAAAATCATGGATTCCATGGACGACGGGGCGGACCCGCGCTTGTTACCCTGGGGCCGCTCGACAAAGCGAAAGGGGGAGGTAATGAACACCTTTTTTCAAAAAAATCACAGGAAGCTTATCGCGTCGGCCTGCGGGGTCGGCGCCGCACTGGCCCTCGCGGCCGCGCCCAAGGCGGGAGCGACGGGAGGGATTTCTTTCATCGACCGGGCGGCGGAACTGGGTATCGAATATTCCCGCGTTCCGAGTCCCGCCGACGCCGTCGCACAGGCCCTGTACGAAAAAGCGGACCCCGTGCAAAACCCGGGAGGGACCTATACCTTCCTCGAGGACGTCTTGCACAATTCGCCCATCATGACGCGGTTGCCGGGTGTCGCGGTCCTGGATTACGACAACGACGGCGACGAGGACATCTTCGTCACGAACGGTCCGGGCGCGGCGAAGAGCTTGTTCAAAAATTTCCTCCGAGAGGAGGGGCAGCTTCGCTTCGAGGACGTCGCGGCGGCGGCCGGAGTCGCGGCGCCGGAGATGGCTTCCTCGGGAGTCGCCTATGCCGACACGGATAACGACGGCGACTTGGACCTATTGTTGGTTGGGGAGAACCAGCCTAACCGCTTTTTTAAGAACCGGGGCGACGGAACTTTCGAGGACGCGACGGCCCTGTCCGGTCTGGGGCTGGACTCGGGGCCTCACATGTCGGCATCCTTCGGCGACGTTGACGGGGACGGCTTGGTGGACCTGGCGATCGCCAACGGCATGACGCGCGAGAGCCTCGAGCCCTGTTTCTTTTTTCGTCCGGAGCACGGCGCGCACAATCAACTGTTCCTCAACCGCGGAAACAATCAATTTGTCGAGGCGACCCTGAGCTCCGGCATCTACCGGAACCGCGGCTTCAAAAGCTGGGACCCCATGGCCGGAGCCCTGGTCGACCGCCCAGATCTCGAGGGAACCCATACCATCTCTTGGGCCGTCGCCATGGTCGATTACGACTTCGACGGGGACTTGGACGTGGTCTTCGCCGACGACCAATGCGGTTTGCCGCCCGCCAAGTACGGCGCGATCTACGAGCCGCCCGGAGACCAGTACGACGGCGAGGAGTTCGTGGACCGGGGTTTCCTGCACGTCTTCGAGAACGACGGGGCCGGGAATTTCAACGACGTCAGCCCCGAGATCGGCCTTGCCGGCACCGGAGCCCCCTTCGGCGCGGGTGCCTGGATGGGCCTCGCCTTCGCCGACTTCGACTACAACGGGGTTTTGGATATTTTCGGAACGAATTTCGGCGACTACGCCTTCCCCTTCTGGGGTCCTTACGAGATCCCCGACCAAAGCACGCGACCCTTTTTCGGAGTCCGGGCCCCCGACGGGACGGTGGCCTTCGAGGATCCTAGCGTCGGAGACCGCCTCAAGGCCACGGTCTTCGGTTGGGGGACGGCGGCCTTCGACTACGACAACGACGGACGGACGGACGTCGTCTACCAGGGCGGTTTGGACGTCAACGTGCAGATCATCCGAGACAATCCCGGGGCCCTGCTGCGGAACGTCGGCCCTCCCGCGGGCGGCGACCCCTACGACATTTTCGAATACGACCTGAGCGCCTTCGAGCCGGGCCTGCATACCCGACGCAACGACATCGGCCTGGCGATCGGGGACCTCGACGACGACGGCTTCTTCGATCTGGTGACCGTGGCGAGCGCCGTCATGCCCGACGACGCCCTCTTCATCCCCTTCCCGGTCGCGGTCCCCTCCACCAACTACGGTTCGGTGATGGACGCCACGGCCTTCTTCGTTCCGCGCATGTTTCCCAACGATCCCAATTTCGACCCCACCGACCCGCGCCACATCCCGCCCGCCCAGTTCCTCTACAACGGTTTGGTGGTGGAAAACGGGACTCTGGCGGTCGAGATGAGCGACGGTAACGGAAACCATTGGGTGAAGGTACGCGCGCGGGGCTCCAAATCCCTTACGCCGAGGGGCGCCGTAAATCGCGACGGCATCGGAGCCGTGTTCGCCTTCACTCCCTATGGCGGCAAGACTTCGATCAGCCCCGTCTTGGGCGGCTCCAGCTTTGTTTCGCAGCACAGTCTGACGCTAGGCTTCGGCCTCGGGAGCGCCTCCCACGGGACCTTGGAAGTCCTTTGGCCGGGCGGGGTGCGTAACCGCCTCTACCACGTGGGCCGCTCCGAGCGGGTTCTCTTCCCGGAGATTCCGTGCAGCATCGACGGGGCGGAGGGGTGGGGAGCCTACCTTCACTGTCTCCATGTCTCCTTGAACGACCTTAAGGGCGCGAGCGTGCTGAGCGCCGCCGAAAAGGCCCGATTTTTCCTGAGCGCCGTCTTGGCCTACGCCCAGGAGCATTGAACGTGGACCTTTTTTCAACCACAGGAGGTGTCCCATGAAATTCAAGACATGTCTTTTCGCGTGGCTCCTGCTCGTCGCCGTGTCGGCGTCCCTTCCGTCCGCCGGGGCGCGGGATTTCTTGGAAGAGGAAGCGGCGCAAGATTTTCTCGAAGCGGCGAGGGTCGAGTGTCCGCAATACCTTTCTTGTCCATACTCGATCCCGGGCTATCCGGTCTTCATGTACGCGATCAACAATTGCTCGACCGCCGTCACCTGCTGGTATCGCAGCAACGGCTACCCTTACCAGGTGAAGAGCACGACCATGCTCATCCCCCAGGAATGTCCGGATTGCTGTGCGACGGGTTATTGTCCCAACGAACGCTGCGGCCAGGTCACCTACTCGCGGTCTTGGACCTGCAATTAGCGCGGATCGAAAGGGCCTCGCGCCCCCGAGTCGGCGGGAAATTTCGTTTATTTCTTGCGTTTGGATTTTTGCTTGGAGGCCTTTTTTCGACAGGAACGTCGGAACCAGTCGGCAAGGGATTCGCGGGTGAGTTGCTTGTTGGCCATCTTCATGATCGTGGCATAGAGCTCGGCGTCTCCGAACAGGGTTTGGTATCCGTTCAGGCGGAGAAAGGTCAGGGCTGCGGCGGTGGCGATGCGTTTGTTTCCGTCGATGAAGGGTTGGTTTTCCGAGAGGTAAAAGGCGTAGGCCGCCGCCTTGTCGAAGGGATCTTTGAACAAGTCCTCTCCAAAGGCGCTTTGGCGAGGTTGCGCGATGGCGGATTCTAAAAGGCCTTGGTCTCGAATGCCGTGCATGCCGCCGAATTTTTCGATGAGCACACGCTGCATCGCCAGGATGTGCTCGAGCTCCAGATATTCGACCATATCACTTCGCGAGTTTTTGGAAGGTTTCTTGGTAGTCCTCGACGACCTTCATGAAGGTTTTGAGCACCTTGTGGTCCTTGAGGCGGGTGGGCTTGATGATAATCTGCCGAGCCTTGACGGAGATTTCGACTTCCGAATCCTTGGAAAGCCCGGCCACCTCGAGGATGTCCGAGGGCAGGATCACGCCGTAGCTGTTGCCGATTTTGCTGAGTTTTTTGACGAGGGCCATAATAAGATCAAAATAACATTGTAATAACATTTGTCAATGCGGGGCTTCTAGCTTTTTGGGTCTTGTAAGACCCTATTTTAGCTCGGTTTTCCGAGACAACTCAACCGTGCGCCGTGCCGTAGGCCAGGATGCCTTGCAGGACCTGGGTCTGGTTGGGGCGCGCCGGGGCGGTCGGGACCGGGGCCGGGGGATGGCTGTCGAGGGTGGCCTGGGCCAGGCGGGTCTCTTCGGCGTCGAGCAGGCGGCCGTCCGCGCCGGCCAGGCCGATCTCGC